>WLGB01000019.1 GCA_009703455.1 Actinomycetota bacterium | reverse complement strand
GAATTACTTGAGAAGACCCCAGAGAAGGCTGTTGAAAAGGCCATCCGCGGAATGATTCCAAAGAACTCTCTTGGTCGCGACCAGCTTGCAAAGCTAAAGGTTTACCGCGGAGCAGAGCACCCGCACGCGGCACAGAAGCCAGCCAAATTTATTATTGATCAGGTTGCCCAGTAACAACTGGGACAAAAAAAGAAACTAGAGGAATACCTTGCCTAAGAACGAAACCGAAGCAGAAGTTTCTAGCTACTCCACAGAGTCACCCGCGGAGTCAGTAAAGACTGAAGCCAAGAAAGCGCGCGGCCCACTAACCGTTCCAGGCAACGGCCTAGGTCGTCGCAAGGAAGCTATCGCCCAGGTGCGCATGGTCCCAGGCACTGGCAAGATAAAGGTAAATGGTCGCGAGCTAGCCGACTACTTCCCAAACAAGTTGCACCAGCAGCTAATCCAGGACCCTTTCACAGTTCTTGAACTATCCGGTAGCTACGATGTAGTTGCAAAGATCACCGGTGGTGGCTCCGCAGGTCAGGCCGGAGCACTTCGCCTAGGCATTTCCCGCGCGCTGAATCTAATAGACGAAGACAACAATCGCGCAACTCTAAAGAAGAACGGTTTTCTTTCCCGCGACTCCCGTATCAAGGAGCGTAAGAAGGCTGGACTTAAGAAGGCTCGAAAGGCTTCTCAGTTCTCCAAGCGCTAATCCCGGAGGGATTTCGCTAACCTTTTTATCATGGCTCGCCTATTCGGCACCGACGGGGTAAGAGGTCTCGCTAACCGAGACATCACGGTCGAATCCGCACTCAAACTAGCTCAAGCTGCTGCCATCGTGCTCGGCGAAGAAGCTAGAAGTCGAGGACAAAAACCAATAGCTGTTATTGGCAGGGACCCTCGAATCTCAGGCGAATTTTTGGCGGCTGCAATTTCAGCCGGACTTGCCTCAAGCGGAGTTGATGTTTTTGACGCGGGTGTAATTCCAACCCCGGCTACTGCCTTTTTGACTGCCGATCTAGATGCTGACTTCGGCGTGATGATTTCGGCGTCTCATAACCCAGCGCCTGATAACGGCATCAAGTTTTTTTCGCGCGGCGGACACAAACTCCCAGACGATATCGAAGACCAGATCGAAGCCGCCCTCAAAACAAAACCGCTGTCACCGGTAGGTACCGAAATCGGTCATGTGCAGCGCTTTGCGGACGCGGAGGACCGGTACTTAGTTCACTTACTTGGAACATTACCGAACAGCTTGCAGGGCATCAAAGTTGTGGTGGACTGCGCCAATGGCGCAGCCAGTGGCGTGTCACCTGACGCGTTTAGAAACGCTGGAGCAACAGTATTTGTGATTGGGAATGAGCCGGACGGTCACAACATCAATTTAGGTTGTGGCTCGACTCACCTAAGCGCGCTTCAGGCGGCAGTTTTGGACCACAAAGCAGACATCGGAATCGCCCACGACGGAGATGCCGACAGGTCTCTGGCAGTGGATCACACCGGAGCCATAGTTGACGGCGACCAGATAATGGCAATCTTGGCCCTGGCTGCCAAAGAGCGTGGCGATCTTGCTCGAGATACTTTGGTCGCCACCGTAATGAGCAATCTAGGACTTCGCCTTGCCATGAAGCAAGCCGGTATTTCCATGATTGAAACTAAAGTTGGCGACCGATACGTGCTAGAACAAATCCGCGAAGGGGGCTACACCCTCGGTGGCGAGCAATCCGGCCACCTAATCTTTTCTCGTTTTGCAACAACCGGAGATGGCATATTGACCGGTTTGCAGCTGGCAGCCCAGCTTGCCTCTACCGGCAAGAGCCTCAAAGAGCTTGCCTCAGCCATGAAGGTTTATCCTCAGGTACTCATCAACGTTCCAGGCGTCGACAAGTTAGGCGTTGAAACCAACCAGGAATTACACAAAGTAGTCATCGAGTCGCAAAATGACCTTGGTGAAAACGGCAGGGTGCTACTTCGAGCTTCCGGCACTGAGCCGTTGGTGCGGGTGATGGTTGAGGCAATGGACTCAGGGACTGCGCAGAGCTGGGCCGAGCGCATCGCGCGAGTAGTTGAGCGCGAGCTAAAGCTTTCTAAGTAGCACAGATTCCACGGTGTGGTTATCGCTCTTTTTTAGAACCAGCGTTGCCCGAGATCGTGTTGGCAATATATTCTCAGTCAGGTTTGGCAAGTTGATGGAATTCCAAATTTCTTTTGCCTTGTCCAGAGCCTGATCTAGTGGCATCTCGGCGTAGCGGTGGAAGTAGCTTGCTGGGTTGGTAAAAGCTGATTCTCGGAGCTGATGAAATCTATTTAGAAACCACTCTGAGATGTTCTCAGTTTCAGCGTCAACGTAAATCTTGAAGTCAAAGTAATCGCTCAGGGTAGTGTCTTGGTCAGCCCCTGGAGATTGCAAAACGTTAAGTCCTTCGATTATTACTACATCCGGTGAGCTAACTGTTTCAAATTTGCCCGGAACAATGTCGTAGGTCAGATGCGAGTACACCGGAGCCTTAACTTCTTGCTTGCCACTTTTTATGTCGGCCACAAAGCTTAGAAGGGCAAGCCGGTCGTAGGACTCCGGAAATCCTTTGCGCTGCATAATCAAGCGCTTCTCAAGCTCAGCATTTGGGTACAAGAATCCATCGGTAGTGACCAGCGCAACTTTTGGCGTTCCTTCCCAGCGGGCAAGGAGCTCCAGAAGCAATCTTGAGACCGTTGATTTGCCAACTGCGACAGACCCTGCGATTCCAATAATGAATGGAACCTTCGCGCTTCTTTCCCCTAGAAAAGCGCTGGTGGCTTTGTGGAGTTTGGAGTACTCCGAGACGTAGATGTTCAAAAACTTTGAAAGCGGAAGGAAGACCTCTTTAACCTCTTTTATGTCGAGGAAATCACCAAGGCCTCGGATCTGAGAAATTTCAGCTTCGGTCAGAGGCTGCTCGGTAGCATTTCCAAGTTCGGCCCAATCGGCACGCAAAATCTCAACAAAAGGCGTTGGGTTGGCGGTTTGTTTAGCTGAGCTGGAGCCGGAAATGTTCACAACAAGCCATTCTGCCGTAAATTAGTAGGGTGTGCGGAATCGTTGGCTACGTAGGACCGAAATCAACCCAGGAAGTTCTCCTGGGTGGTTTGCGTCGTCTGGAGTATCGAGGCTATGACTCAGCCGGCATCTCAGTAATAAGCGATACCGGTCTAGCCACTCGCAAAAAAGCCGGCAAGCTAGACAACCTGGTAGCGGACATAGCAGCGCATCCACTAGCTGACTCCAGAATCGGGATTGGTCACACTCGCTGGGCAACCCACGGGGCTCCAACAGACCAAAACGCTCACCCGCACTTGGGTGGATCGGGACACAAGCTTGCTCTAATTCATAACGGCATCATCGAGAATTTCTCGGAGCTGAAGCAAGAACTTCTCGATGTTGGGACCAACTTTGCCAGCGAGACCGACTCCGAAGTCGCTGCCCACTTGATTGCCAAGGAGTTCGAGGCCTCGAATGATCTGGTGGATGCCTTTGGGAAAGTCGTGAATCGTCTGCACGGAGCATTCACCATTTTGGTTATTCACGAGGACTTCCCTGATTTGATCCTTGCGGCAAGAAAAAATGCGCCTCTGGTAGTTGGAATTGGGGAAGGAGAAAACTTTCTGGGCTCAGATGTTGCAGCGTTTGTTGAATACACCAAGCGAGCAATTTCTGTTGGCCAAGACGAGATAGTTATTCTTAGGCCCAGTGGAGTTGAAATTCAAGGCTTCGATGGTCACAAAGTCGAGGCTAAAGAATTCACCATCGACTGGGATGCTTCCCAGGCATCCAAGGGCGGTTGGCCGTCATTTATGGCGAAGGAAATTGCCGACCAACCGCAAGCTGTTGCTGACACTTTGATGGGACGAGTCAATTCCGAAGGCATTGTCACACTTCCGGAAATCGACGGGTTGGATTCGAAAGACTTAATGTCGATTGACCGAATCATTGTGGTGGCTTGTGGAACGGCCAGCTACGCTGGCGAAATTGCAAAGTATGCAATTGAGAAGTGGGCAAAGATTCCAGTATCTGTTGAGCTAGCCCACGAGTTTCGCTACCGCGACCCGATTCTCACCGAGAACACTTTGATAGTGGCAATCAGCCAGTCAGGTGAAACCATGGACACCCTGATGGCAACTCGATTTGCGAAAGAACAGGGTGCAAAAGTCATGGCAATCTGCAACACTCAAGGTGCCACTTTGGCCCGAGAATCAGATGCGGTTGTTTACACTCACGCCGGTCCTGAGGTTGCAGTTGCCTCCACTAAAGCACTGACGGCTCAAATGACAGCCGTGTACCTTCTTGCTCTGTTCCTCGCCGCAGGACGAAAGTCACTTCCAGCTAGCGAACTATCTGAGCTCGGCAAAGAGCTACTAAAGCTTCCAGCCAAAGTCACAGAGGTGCTTGCAACCCTTGATCAAGTCACCGCGTTGGCCAAGAAGATGTCTGATGCCAAAACAGTTCTGTTTTTAGGAAGAAACGTAGGTTTCCCAGTTGCCATGGAGGGTGCTCTAAAGCTCAAGGAGCTGGCTTACATCCACGCCGAGGGTTTTGCCGCAGGGGAGCTAAAACACGGACCGATTGCGTTGATAGAACAAGACCAGCCAGTGATTGTGATTTTGCCATCGCCCAATGACCCTTTGCACCCAAAGGTAATCTCCAATATTCAGGAGATCAAGGCTCGAGGCGCAACTGTTATTGCAATTGCCGAAGTTGGCGACAAGGAAGCGGCCAAGTATGCCAAGAACGTCTGGTTTGTTCCGGCAACTAACTGGCTGATGGCCCCTGTTCTGACAGTCATCCCACTCCAAGCTTTTGCAATGGAATTGGCTAACGCCAAGGGGTTAGATGTTGACCAGCCTCGAAACCTGGCTAAGTCGGTTACGGTCGAGTAATGATTGTTGGAATCGGGGTCGATTTAGTCGATGTCGCCAGATTCGAAACGGCGATTACCAACACCCCCAAACTAAAAGACCGACTATTTACCGAGGGTGAGAAAAACCTAAACAGTTATTCCTTGGCTGCCCGCTTTGCCGCGAAAGAAGCCCTGATGAAGGCCGTTGGCCAAGCCCAAGGACTTTCCTTTCAAGAAGTTCAAGTAGTTAAGGACGAATTCGGTAAGCCAAGCTTTGAACTGAGCGGCGAAAGTTCTGAAACTGTGTCAAAAAAAGGAATTGCAACTTTGCATCTGTCGCTTAGTCACGATGGCAACATGGCTATTGCTTATGTGATTGCTGAGAGTTCATGATGCGAACAATCGAAATCAACCTAGAGGCAATTGCTGCAAATTACGAGACTTTGAAGAAACTTACTGAAGCTAAAGTAATGGCAATCGTAAAAGCGGACGCCTTTGGTCACGGCATGATTGAGGTTTCGAAAAAGCTCGAGTCAATCGGTGTTGACATGTTGGCAACTGCAGATCTTGAAGAGGCGCAGAATATTCGTGCAGCGGGAATTGCCTCGCCACTGCTGGCCTGGCTACACGGCGAAGGTGCCGATTTCGAGTCAGCAATCAAAAATGATATTCAAATTGGCTTTTCAAGCGTCGCTGGATTAGAACAGGTCGCAGCAGCCGCAAGAAAGATTTCTTCGGTGGCAAAACTTCACCTAAAGGTCGACACCGGTCTTGGTCGAAATGGAGCAACGCTTGCTGAGTGGCCGAGCGTGATTGGCAAGGCAATCGAACTAAGAAACCAGGGTTTAGTAGAGCTGGTTGGAGTCTTTAGCCACCTGTCCGGAACCAGTGAAAAAGACGACATGGTGCAGCTCGCTGAATTTGAGACCGCAGTTGAAGCTGCCCGAAAGCTCGGAGCAGAGTTTGAGTATCGCCACCTTGCCGCATCAGCGGCCACTTTGAATTACAAAAATACTCACCTGGATATGGTTCGAGTTGGTATAGCACTTTACGGTCTGGATCCAAACCCAGAAACTGTGGCCGCAAGCTTTGGGCTGATTCCGGCGATGCGAGTGAGCGCAGAGGTAGTTTCGGTAAAGCAGGTGCCAGCTGGTCATGGGGTTAGTTATGGCTACCTGCATAAAACTAGTGAGCCAACAACTTTGGCTTTAGTGCCCTTCGGGTATGCCGAGGGACTGCCAAGAATTGCTACTGGCAAAGCAAGAGTTTTGCTAAATGGAAAGCGCTACTTGCTTTCTTCTCGGATTGCTATGGACCAGTTTGTTTTGGATGTTGGAAATGACAAAGTCAGCATTGGCGATGAGGTTGTAATCTTCGGGGATGCCAAAAAGGGTGAACCAACCGCCGAGGAGTTAGCTGACGCTTCAGAGACGATTAATTACGAGATTGTGACCCGAATTGGTGGACGGGCAAAGCGGGTATTCAAGTGATGAGCGAGCAAGCCCCGCTCGTCATTGAAATAGCAACCGAAGACAAAATGCATCAGCTGGGTGTTCGACTGGGCTCCCTCTTGGTTGCAGGGGACGTGCTTTCCTTAAATGGGCCACTCGGAGCCGGTAAGACAACGTTGACAAGGGGCATAGGTCAGGGAGTTGGTGCCGAAGGAAATGTTTCATCGCCGACTTTTTTAATTGCCAGGACTCATGCCACTGTATCAAAGACCCCTTTCCATCACATCGACGCCTATCGCCTATCATCGCCTGCTGAGCTGCATGATTTGGACATCGACTTTGCCGAATGTATTTCTGTCATTGAATGGGGACGAGGCTTTGCCGAGGGTGTTGCGGAGTCAATCCTAGACATCAGCATCGAACGAGATTTAGAAACGGATCTTCGAACCATGACTGCCACCGGCACCGGCAGGTTTGCAAACCCTTCGGAGTTTCTGGGGGAAGCTAGGTGACTAGGACAATTTTGGCAATCGACACCAGTCAAGGAACAGCCGTTTCGGTGTTGGTTGATGGGGTCGTTGAAAGTGATCTTTACGAAGCCGATTCCATGCAGCACGCTGAGCAAATCGGTTTACTGATTGCAAGCGCTTTGCAGTCAGCTAACAAAAGATCTTCAGAGGTGACGGTAGTTGCAGTTGGAGTTGGGCCAGCGCCGTTCACGGGCCTACGAGTTGGCATAGCAGCAGCTAAGTTGTTCGCCGAAGGAGTTTCAGCTGAGCTGATTGGAGTTTCTCCTCTTGCAGCCATAGCTTTTGGTGAGAGCCTGGATGAAAAAACACTAGTTCTTACAGACGCTCGAAGATCAGAGGTCTATTTCGGTTTGTATGAAGGCAAGACTACAGCTGGTGTTCCAAAGCTTCTATTGGGACCTGGGGTAAGAAAACAAGCTGAGCTACTTGCCGAATTGGACGCTGCGGGAATTAGCTACCGAGTCGTAAGCTCACAAATCAAAGCCTCGAACATCGGGCTCTTAGCACTTGCCCAGTTGAGTGAAGGCAGTGCGGATAGCTCTGTGGTGGCTAACTACCTGCGGGCTCCGGACGCTGTTCCGGCAAAAGGCAAGAAGGTCAGCGGATGAGCCATCAGTTGAGGCCTGCCACCGAAGCCGACTTGAACTCAATCATGGAACTTGAAAAGGCGAGCTTTGGAAACGATTCTTGGTCCAGGCCCGTTATGAAAGCTGAATTGTTAGCAACGCACACATATTATTTGGTGGCTTACGAGGATGAGAAAATTCTGGGCTATGCGGGCCTGAGCAAGTTAGCGAGTGCAAGCTCAGCGGATATCCAAACCATTGCGGTAATTGATTTGTACCGTAAAAAAGGTATCGGTCGCGACCTGATGGAGAGGCTAATTTCTCAGGCCAGAACCCTTGGAGCCACCTTGCTGTTCTTGGAAGTTCGGGAAGACAAGACAGCCCCACAGGCGCTCTATAAATCGCTTGGCTTCGAATCAATTGATCGACGAGAGAACTACTACCAACCCGACGGAATCGCGGCCATTGTCATGAGACTGGAGCTGCAATGATTTCTAAACATGAACCTGTGGTTCTTGGTATCGAAACAAGTTGCGATGAAACTGGAATCGGTATCGTTCGTGGCACAACCTTGCTTGCTAACGTGATTTCTTCCTCAATGGATCAGCACGTCAGGTTCGGCGGCGTGGTTCCAGAAATCGCTGCCCGTGCGCACTTAGAAGCACTTGAATCGACACTTCAGAAAGCATTAGCGGATGCTGGAATATCTCTAAAGGAAGTTGATGCCGTGGCAGTGACCAACGGCCCAGGCCTTGCAGGAGCTTTGATGGTTGGAGTCGGAGCAGCCAAAGCTCTCGCAATTGCAATTGATAAACCAATCTACGCGGTGAATCACTTAGTGGCTCACGTTGCAGTAGATATCCTCGAGCGAGGAAGACTTGAAACCCCAACTGTTGCACTACTGGTTAGCGGTGGACATACCTCCTTGCTTTTGGTAAGAGATCTTTTGCATGCCGTTGAATTACTCGGTGAAACAATCGATGATGCCGCAGGCGAAGCCTTCGACAAAATTGCCAGGGTGCTAGGACTTAGCTACCCTGGAGGACCCGAGATAGACCGGGTTGCCAAAGAAGGCGACCCCAAGGCAATCAGGTTCCCAAGGGGACTTACCCTTCCCAAGGACCAGGAAAAGAACCGCTATAACTTCAGTTTCTCAGGACTAAAAACTGCCGTGGCAAGGCACGTTGAGCTAGCCGAATCCAAGGGTGAAGAAATTTCCATCCCGGATGTTGCAGCTTCCTTCCGCGAAGCGGTGGTTGATGCCTTAGTGACCAAGGCAATCCATGCCTGCCTAGATAAAGGCGTTCCGAGGCTAATTCTTGGTGGCGGGGTGGTGGCTAATGCGAGACTGCGCGAGGTGGCAGCGGAGCGCTGCCAGAAAGAAGGCATTGAACTTCGAATTCCAGCCTTTAGCCTCTGCACAGACAACGGTGCCATGATTGCTTCGCTCGGAGCTCAAAAGATCATGGCTGGCTTGTCACCTAGCGATTTAGGCTTTGGGGTCTACTCAACCCTCCCGGTTTAGCCGCGAAGGGGAAGTGCAACGCCAATCACCATAAAGATTCCGCCAAAAACTCTATTTACTCTTTTCCCAAACTTGGCCAGCAGCGGTTTGATTTTGTTTGCAAGGCTGGCCACCACGTACTCGTAGATGAACTCAATAACCACAAAAGTTGATGCCATGACGATGAACTGGGTCATTAGTGAAATAGCAGGATCGATAAATTGTGGCAGGAAAGCCACAAAAAACAATATGCCTTTTGGGTTCGTAAGGGCAGCAAGGGCTCCTTGCCTAAACAAAGAAAAGCTCGAAACATTAATCTTCACTGAAGCCTGGGTTTCACCAATGGCAGGTGATCGCCAAACTTGAATTCCTAACCAAATCAAGTAAGCACCGCCGACGAACTTCATAACGATAAGCAGTTGAGAAGAAGCAGCAAGTAGCGCACCGATTCCAAACATCGAAAGACCAACAACGGTTGCAAATCCAACTGAGCCTCCCAAAATGGTGGCTATAGTTTTTCTACGCCCGTAAATTGCCCCGTGGCTTAGAGCCAGCAGACCATTTGGCCCAGGCGTAAAGGTAAGACCTAGTACGGCTGCAAAATAAACTAGCCAGTTGGAAAATTCCATGGGTTAGCGATTTGCAATTTCTCGAAGTGCTGTTGCCTTAGCAGCTTCGGCTGTTGTTTCATTCAGTACCGCTTTGGCAATTTGCTTGGCATCAGCAAGTGAGAGCGAAGAAAGTGCGTTGTGCACTGCCGTGACCTGGGACCTTGAGACGCTAACTGATTCAATACCAAGTCCTGCTAGCACCACGGCAAAGGCTGGGTCGGATGCACTCTCGCCACAAACCCCGGAAGAAATTCCAGCGGCTTTAGCGCCTGAGGCTATGCTGGCAAGCGATTTTATCAAAGCCGGTTGCCAGTGGTTCAAAAGTGCCCCGAGTGACGGGTTCATCCGGTCAGCCGCAAAAAGGTACTGCGATAGATCGTTGGTGCCAACAGAGATGAAGTCGAGAACGCCTTTGAGTTGCTCAACAATTAGTGCGATTGATGGCGTCTCCACCATAATTCCAACTTTGTATGACCCGATTGAACGGGCCAAATCTGCAAACGCCTTGGCTTCTTCGGCGGTTGCAATCATCGGAGCCATAACCCAAACCTCACGCCCCGAAGCTAAACGGGCTTGCTCAAGGGCTTTTAGTTGGCCTTCGATAAAGCTCCGGTGCTCGGCAATTAGGCGGTAGCCGCGGACTCCAAGCGAGGGGTTTTCTTCCTCGGGCATGTTCAAAAACGGCACTGGCTTGTCGCTTCCGGCGTCAATGGTCCGAACCACGATTGGCCCCTCGGGCGAAGCCTTTAGGATTTCGGTGTAGCTGGCTACCTGCTGCTCAAGACTTGGCTCGGTCTTTGCCGAAAGATACAAAAGCTCTGTTCTAAATAACCCAACTCCGTTGGCCCTGGTCTCATGGGCAGCCTTGGCATCTTCGAGAGAGCCGATGTTGGCTCTTACTGGAATAAGTGGTTCTGCGTTTATAACTACGAACGCAATTGCCTTAGTGGCTAGTGACTCATCATCGCTAACTAGCACTCGGTCACCAACCGGATCAACTAGTACCCGCTCACCTGTTTCAAGACCAGCAGCGTCAGGGCAAGAAACAACAGCTGCAATTGATTTTGATCGACAAATGATTGCGGTGTGTGAAGTCGGGCCGCCTTTTAGAGTAATAACACCGACGACTGCATCCGTGAACTGGGCGGTGTCGGCGGGGGAGAAGTCTTCGCCAACTAAAACAATTCGACCTTTTTCGGGAATCGAAAGGGCCGTCTCTATACCGGCAAGTCTCGCTTGGACTCTTTTCGAAAGGTCCTGAAAATCAGCCACCCGCTCGTCAAAGGTTGGATCCCCACCTAGCAGCTCGGAAAACTCATCAACGGCTTTCCCTATTGCTGCTGCTGCTGACCAGCCGTCTTCAATATGCGCCGAGGCGACCTCAAATAGCTCGTCATCTTCCAAGAGCATTTTTAGGGCATCAAATATCTCGGCACTGGTGCCGCCAGCTTTGATGCCAAGCTCATCAAGGTGAGAACTAACAAACTCGATGGCAGATTTCAGATCTGCTAGTTCTTCCTCTTTGGTCTTGGTGGACTTTTTCCATTCGGGAAGTGGCTGAGACTGTTTGATAACCAGCACATCGCCGACCGCTGAAACGAGCCCCACCCCAAGGCCGTTTAGGATTGCGCCGGGAACTGGAGCCAACTTAGTCAGCCTTCAGGAATTCTTGAATTTGAGCAATAATGCCTTCGGCCAGCGCCTGGTCGTCAGTTTCGACCTCAACAGTGAGAGCCTCACCGGAGGAGATCTTTAGTGCCATCAATCTAAGGGCAGAGTTGGCCTTGGCAAACTCTTGGCCTGGACGACCAATTGTGATTTCCAATCCAGACTCTTTTACCAACTTGACTATCTGGCTGGCGGGTCTGGCGTGGAGTCCGATTGGGTCGAGGACTTGGACTTGGCCTTGAATCGAAGACATCTGGGCTCCTGGGGCTTGAGTGGGGAGTAGAACCTCTAATTATGGTGCTTTCGTCCAGTATTGACCAAAACCTTGAGTTTGTCAGAGTCATACAAATAGTCGTGCCGATTTTGTAGACCACCAGCAGAAGTCATAACCGTCTTACCCCTTCGAGAGCCGTACTGCTTTAACAGCCAGCTCACAGCTAAACCTCAAGGATTAGCCAGCTCAGCATGCTGGACTGGAAGCAGTTTAAAACAACTAGAAGGAGCCAAATCATGGCTGATGCAAAGACCCAAAAGTTTGATTTCACCAAGCTCAACACTCTGGCGGTAGTTTCTATCGCTTCCGCACTAACTTCCATTGGAGCGGTGGCTGCAATCATTACCGGTCACGTTGCGTTGACCCAGATTAAAAAGTCAGGCGAGAACGGCCGCGGTTTAGCTCTTGCAGGAACAATCCTCGGCTACGTCACTGTCGGGTTCTGGATTTTAGTAAGCATTGCATTCACCATTGCAGGCGCTTACCTCCAGGGTAAGTACGGCATGGGTCCAGGAATGGGAATGGAGAACTTCCGTATGGGCTGGGACTACTAGCACCAAGCGGATTAGTCACCAATAGGTTGAGTGACTAGCACTCGGTGGGCGTCGCCCACTCTGGTTACAATCAGAGTGGCGGCGCCTTCCCCTTTGGGTGCTAACTGCTTTCGCAGCTCCTCGGGAGAAATGTCACTGCCGCGCTTTTTAATTTCAAGAATTCCAATGTTGTGTTCGCGAACGTAAGCCTTGAGCTTCTTGCGATCAAAAACCAAGTTGTCGATTACTTGGTAGCCCTTTAGCCAGGGCGAAGAGATTTTCTCATTTGAGCTTAGGTAAGCAATCTCTGGACTAATCAAGGTAAGCCCAAGGGGCTTAGCAAAATCAGCCATCAAACTTGATCTAATCAGCGAGTTATCTGGTTCGTAGACGTAGCTACCGATTTCCGCTAGCTCGGCGTTCGGACTATCTGACTCAGTGGAGGTTATTTCGTGCTGGCCACTTGAGTCAATCAACAGGGCAGATCGGGCAATGTTCTCCCGTGCTACTTTTCCAAACCACAAACCAAGCTCAACTAGATCGCCATTGACCGATACCCACTGCGCCTCGCACTCGGTTGGGATTTGTCTTTTATCGTGACCTGGACCCAACTTGATCCCGGTTGGTTTTGTGACTGCATGCTCCAAGCAGAAGCTGTAGTTCGGGGAGAAGTTAGCTGGGTCGAAGTGTCTTTGGGCAGAAGCTTTTTTAGGACCGTGGAGTTCTCTTCTGGCTGGATCAAAAAACAGTGCTTCAAACTTAGATAGGTCCAGTTGCTCAACATCGGCAATCTCAACTATGACGTTGTCAAAAGGAGCCAGGTTATAGGTTGCAACTGCCGCTGTGACCTCGTCGATTTCGAAGGCGCTGACCTGAATTCCAAGCGATGCCATCGCCATTGCCTCGGCACCAATGCCGCAACCAAGGTCAGCAACTTGCTTGATACCGGCTGCACGAAACCGGCCAGCGTGCAGGGCTGCCACTTTGAGCCTTGATGCCTGCTCAAGGCCAGCCTCGGTAAAGAGCATTTGGTCGGCAAATTCACCGAATTTGACCTTGGCACGTTTTCGAAGCTTGGCCTGGGTCAAAACCGCGGCCACAGTGGCAGGGTCGTGGCCCTGGGATCTGAGTCTTGAAACCAGAGCCACCACGTCTGCTTCGGAAGAGTAGTCATTTTGGGCCAGCAGGGTTTGCCCGGCCTGGCCGGCAAGCCTAATAAAGTCCTCGCGCTCCACCCCTAGAGGCTACCAAGCCTTGGCTTCGGGCTAGAAGCCGTGCTAATGTTGTGGTTAGCACTCTCACCTCGAGTCTGCTAATCACCTAAAACTTACAAAAACGAAGAAGAGGTCATAATGTCGGTTTCAATCAAGCCGCTTGAAGATCGTATTGTTGTACGCCCAATGGCCGCCGAGCAGGTCACTGCTTCTGGACTGGTTATTCCTGACACCGCTCAGGAAAAGCCTCAAGAAGCCGAGGTTGTTGCAGTGGGCCCAGGTCGTGTTGATGACAAGGGAACTCGTATTCCGGTTGATGTTTCAGTTGGCGATACGGTCATCTTCTCAAAGTATGGCGGCACCGAGCTAAAGTACGACGGCCAGGAGTACCTAGTGCTATCTGCCCGGGACGTGCTAGCAATCGTCACCAAGTAGGTCATCTGCTTGAGAGCAAATCCCAGCGACCTCTCGGTTGCTGGGATTTGTCATTTAAGCCCTAGATTTGACCTGTGAACGAAAAGACTAAAGGTATTGGCTACGGTCTTTCGGCCTATCTAATCTGGGGCAGCTTTCCGGTAATAATCGCGATGTTGTCTTTCGCGGACCCCTTCGAGATTGTGGTCTGGCGAGTAATTTTTGGTTTTGCCTTCGGCCTTGCTGTGATTCTGGTAACAAGAAAGTTTTCCGAGTATCTCTCGGTGTTTAGGCAGCCAAAACAGTTGCTTTGGATTTCGCTGGCGGCAGTGGTTATTTACATAAACTGGCAAGTCTACGTCTATGCGGTTGCAGAGAACCACGTCCTAGAAGCATCGCTTGGTTACTTCATTAATCCACTTGTGACTATTGCTCTGGCAACAATTTTCTTGAAAGAGAAACTCAATGTTTTGCAGTGGGTGGCAGTTGGTCTTGGAGCAGTAGCTGTACTGGTTCTCACCTTCAACTACGGCCAGCCTCCAGTAATTGCACTGACCCTTGCGTTCTCGTTTGGAATATACGGCCTGGCCAAAAATCGACTGGGTGGAAAAGTATCAGCACTTAATAGCTTTACCGTCGAAACTACTTTGCTACTACCACTGGGAATTGTTCAGTTGGTGGTGCTTTCAGGAATGATGCAGATCCAGTTTGGGTATGCCGGCATTTTCCCATCCCTGGGGCTTGCCGCCTACGGTGTCCTCACTGCAATACCGCTGTTACTTTTTGGCGCAGCTGCTAGGCGAGTGCCCCTTAGTTACATAGGCTTCATGCAGTATCTAACTCCCACTCTTCAGTTTTTACTTGGACTGTTTTTATTCCAAGAGCCAATGCCGGTAGCTCGATGGCTGGGGTTTGCGATGGTGTGGTTCGCACTTTCGATTCTGTCCTTGGATGCCCTTCGGCAGCTTCGGAATAGATCAAAGCTGGTTGCACCGATTGCCTAAAGCGACACTGGAGTTTTATCCGAAACCCAATTGTTACATAGTTCTCATTAAGGCTTTTAGACAACTGATTTCGCAGTAAAGTCCCTGTTTTAGGTCGAAATCCATGGTTTATCTGAATAAAGCTGCGGATTCATTTGACCGCAAGATCCAGGTTTGGCTGGTGGGCGCTAATTGATTGGGCTTTTAAGCGAAGAGGCAAAGTAAACTTGTAAAAGTGGGGCCTTGTACTTTTTTAAGGGCCTCCGAACCCCATATAAATAAGGAGCAAAATGAGTTCATTTTCATTCTCTCGCCGTAACAGAAAGACCGCTGCTGCAGTTGCAACACTAGCTGCTGTTGCTCTAGTTCTTTCTGGCTGCGCAGCTACCGACGGTGGCGCTGCAGGTGGCGACTTGACACTAAAGATCGGTACTGCACTTCCGCAGACCGGTAGCCTTGCATTCCTAGGCCCACCTGAGGAAGCTGGTGTTGCCCTTGCTGTCAAGGACATCAACGAGGCTAACAAAGGTATCCAGATTGAAGTTGAGTTGGGTGACTCAGGTGACCT
>WLGB01000018.1 GCA_009703455.1 Actinomycetota bacterium | reverse complement strand
ATATTGCCAAGGCTTGGGCCAGCCTAAAGTGAGTAAGATTCTGGTTATCGGAGATGTCATCGAAGATGTCATCGTTATTCCAAGTTCTGAAATTCGCCCAAACACTGACACTGAATCAACTATTCACAAATCAACCGGTGGCCAAGCCGCAAATGTTGCCTCCTGGCTTTCATACTTAGGTATTGCTACTAGCTTCGTTGGCTGTGTCGGATTAACGGATCTAAAGAGGCTCTCAGACCAGCTCTCTCAGCATGGAGTTGAAACTAAACTGCAAACGAGTCTAAAACCCACCGGTTCACTGGTTGTGCTTGTCCAGGGCGAGTCTCGCTCTATGCTCACCGACCGTGGAGCAAATCTTGATCTGAAACTTTCCGATATTGATTCAAATGGCTTTTCAGTTGTTTACCTGTCTGGTTATTCACTCTTGGGGCGGAGCTTTGAGGAGCTCGCCGCATTTGCAGTTTCCGTTAAGTCCTCAGGGGCGCTTCTTGCGATAGACCCTGGCTCTTATGGCTTCATAAAGGACCATGGAGTAGCTGGCTTCAGGAAACTACTAATGTTGGCGGATCTGGTCTTTCCAAACGAGGAAGAAGAGGAACTACTTAAGCTCTCAACTCACGTGCCATTGGCTTTAGTCACACGCGGAAGCTTCGGGGCAAAAGCCATCTGGGCGGCGGGTGCCGCGCTTGAAGTTCCGGGTAAATCCGCAGCCCTAACTGACCCAACTGGGGCAGGCGATGCCTTCTGTGCCGGTTTTTTGGCTCGATTATTGGGCGACCCGAGCTTCCAGAAACTTAGCTCAGAGGCGGTCCAAAAAGCCTTGGAATCGGGCGTAGAGGCCGGTTCTAGGGCTGTCCAGCTGGTGGGAGCCAGCCCTTCCTTCAAGTCTTGAGTCTAGGTTTAGAGTTCTCCCCAGCTAAAAGCCCTAACCTTCAACCAAACCTTCAAGTTATCCACAGGGTTATGCACCTTCAAAAAACCTGAAACTAGCGGACTATTCCCCGCTGGCCCGCTGAATTACTAGCTCCCGCACCCTGGCTGCATCTGCGGACCCGCCCATTGCCTTCATGACCGCCCCAATAACAGCTCCGGCTGCCTGAAGCTTCCCTTCGCGAATCTTTTCTAGGACGTCGGGCTGTTCGGCAAGAACTTTATCGATGGCCTCTAAAAGCGCGCCGTCATCTGAGACAACTTCGAGGCCACGCTTCGAAACAATTTCGGCAGGATCGCCCTCGCCAGCGAGAACTCCAGTCAATACTTCTCGTGCGAGGCGATCAGTTAGCTTTCCGGAATCAATCAAGCCAGCAATTTCTGCAACTTGCTTTGGCGTAATTGGCATTTCCGAAATTTCTTTATCTTCGCTGTTGGCAATTCGAGCAATTTCACCCGTCCACCACTTTCTTGCGGCTTGGGGTGTGGCTCCGGCTTTTACAGTGTCGTCAATTTCATCGAGCAAATCGGAGTTCACTACATCTCTAAACTCAAGTTCGCTAAAGCCCCATAGCTCTTGTAGACGCTTGCGTCTGATGGCTGGCTTTTCTGGAAGAGTGGCTCGCAGCTGCTCAATCCATTCTTTCGAAGGCTGAATTGGAACCAAATCTGGCTCTGGGAAGTAGCGGTAGTCGTCAGCGTCTGATTTCGGTCGACCCGAAGATGTCGCTCCTCGATCTTCGTGCCAGTGACGTGTCTCTTGAATGATTGCAGTGCCTTGACTAAGAAGATGTGCCTGGCGCTGAATTTCATACTTGACTGCTTTTTCAATCGATCGAAGTGAGTTAACGTTCTTGGTCTCGGTACGGGTACCGAGCTTTTCTTGACCCTTTGGGCGGATCGAAACGTTGGCATCGCAGCGAACGTTTCCTCTTTCCATTCGAGCATCGGAAACGCCAAGGTTTTTGACAATCTCGCGAATGGAACGAACGTAGGCAGCTGCTAGCTCCGGGGCTTCGTCGCCTGCGCCGTAAATCGGCTTAGTTACAATTTCAACCAAGGGAACTCCGGCTCTATTGAAGTCCACCAGCGAATACTCTGCGCCTTGAATACGGCCCGTGGATCCTCCAACGTGAGTTAGCTTTCCAGCGTCTTCTTCCATGTGAGCTCGTTCGATGTCCACGGTGAAAACCTTGCCCGAGGGTCCCTCAATGTCAATCTTGCCCTCAAAGGCTATTGGTTCGTCGTACTGGGAGGTCTGGAAGTTTTTGGCTAAGTCTGGGTAAAAGTAATTCTTTCTAGCGAAGCGTCCGGTCGCTGCAATTTCGCAATCCAGTGCAAGACCAATCTTGATTGAGTTCTCAATGGCCTTGCCATTAACTGCAGGCATGGCACCTGGGAATCCAAGACAGTTTGGGCAAACGTTGGTGTTTGGCTCATCGCCAAAGACGTTGGCACAACCGCAAAACATCTTTGTGTTGGTATTTAGCTCGACGTGAACCTCCAGGCCGATTACAACTTCGTATGTTTCAAGGGCCTTTTGGTAATCCATCAGCTGTTCCTTAGCCATTAGTTCACCTTCAGCTCTGGAGCAAAATCCATCATTGACTTAGTCCATTTGTTCTCAAGTAACTTCTCAAGCACTGCTCCGACTTTATACAACGTTGCGTCTTCGCGAGCAGGAGCTAAGAACTGAATGCCGACCGGAAGGTTGTCTTCTTTGGCAAGACCTACCGGAAGACTCATCCCTGGTATTCCGGCGAGGTTTGCTGGAATGGTTGCAATGTCGTTTAGGTACATCGCCAATGGATCTTCTTGCTTCTCCCCTAACTTGAATGCTGTGGTCGGAGCAGTTGGTGAAACCAACACATCGGCTTTTTCAAAAGCTTTTGCAAGGTCTACCTGGATAAGGGTTCGAACCTTCTGCGCACTTCCGTAGTAAGCGTCGTAGTAGCCAGAGGAAAGTGCGTAGGTTCCAAGAATGATTCGGCGCTTGACCTCCGGACCAAAACCTGCCTCGCGGGTAGCTGCCATTACCTTTTCAACCGTTGCAGGTCCTTCTGGCATTACCCGAAGACCAAATCGCACCGAATCGAATCTGGCCAAGTTTGAAGATGCCTCAGCTGGCTGAATCAAATAGTAGGCAGCGATTGCGTATTGAAAGCTCGGGCAGGAAACTTCAACAACTTCGGCCCCTGCGGCAACCAGCAAGTCAAGCGCCTCTTGAAATCTCTCGGACACTCCAGCCTGGAACCCCTCGCCAGTGAGTTCCTTGATGATGCCGATTTTGAGGCCTTTTACGGAGTCGTTCTTGGCAGCTTCGGTCATTGACCCTAAAGACTCTGGAAGTGAGGTTGCGTCCATGTCGTCGTGACCTGCGATAGCATCTTGCAGCATTGCTGCATCCATGACGTTTCTGGCTACCGGTCCAATTTGGTCTAGTGATGACCCAAGAGCAATCAGACCGTACCTCGAGACCGCACCGTAGGTGGGCTTTACTCCAACAGTCCCCGTTACGGCAGCAGGAAAACGGATTGACCCACCGGTGTCGGAACCAATGGCAATAGGGGCCTGCATTGAGGAAACCGCTGAAGAAGACCCACCGCCTGATCCACCCGGGGTTCTTGATAGGTCCCAGGGGTTCAAAGATGGCCCGTAAGCCGAATTTTCGGTAGATGATCCCATCGCGAATTCATCCATGTTGGTTTTTCCAAGAATTGGCATTCGGTTGGCAAGAATCTTTTCAACAACAGTTGCGTTATATGGAGGTATCCATCCCTTCAGAATCTTGGATCCTGCCGTAGTTTCAATTGCAATTGTTGTCAGGTTGTCCTTGACGGCAATTGGAATGCCCGCGAGCGCCGACAGCTTCTCACCTTTGGCGCGAAGTTCGTCAACTTGCTTGGCCTGAGCTAGGGCAATTTCGTGCGTGACGGTCAGGTAGCTATTGATCTTGGGGTTTAGCTTGTCTATATTGGCTAGCTGTTGCGAAGTTAGCTCGACCGAAGAAATTTCTTTAGATTGAAGCATCGCGGCAAGTTCGCTTGCAGGCCTACTTATAAGTGACATTCTGGGGGTCTAATCCTCGTCCAGGATTGCAGAAACCTTGAAGCGGCCAGAGTCGCTGTCCGCAGCTCCGGAAAGGGCCTGCTTTTGGGTAAGTGACGGCCGAACCACGTCCTCCCGGAATACGTTGGACATCGGGATTGGGTGGCTGGTGGCCTGAATTTCTGAGCCGACAGCCGCCTTTACGGTTGCCACCGAATCCACAATTACCGCTAGCTGGCTGGCAAACTGGGCCACCTCGGCATCCGTCACCTCAATGCGGGCTAGGCCAGCTAGGTGTCTAACTAGCTCGGGGGTAATTTCAGACATGGAAACCTTCGGTTTGGACAAGCTTTGGTTTGGGGAAGTTAAACGACTCCAATCTACTAGTCTAGCAATAAAGAAATACCTTGATTTTGGGACGAAATTCCCCGCTAAAGTAGTTATCTAGCTATCAAACTGGACCCTAACTATGCATTAAGGATTATTTACGTGGACAACTCAGAATTTAACACCGCTTTTAGAGGCTATGACAAAGATGAAGTCGACATTGCTGTCTCTTCATTGAGAGAAGAACTTGCCCACGTCCGAGACTTCAACCTCAAGGCAGCCAGTGAGGCGGAATTTCTCAAGTCTGAGATTGCAAGTCTAAAGCAGCGACTAAAGCGCGATGCCGGAACCGGGTATGCAGAGCTAGGTGCCCAATTCGAGCAGACCCTTCGTGTTGCAGAGGAGCAGGCCAGAAAACTTATGACCGACGCCGGTCAAGACGCACTCAGAATTCGTGAAACTGCAAAAGCGGAATCTGAGCAGCTCACCCGAAAAGCCGAGGCTTCGGTTCAAAAGATACTTACCGACGCCGAATCCAAGGCAAAGGAGATGCGCTTGGATGCCGAACGCACCAGCGCTGAAATAGTGGCTCAGGCAAAGACCCAAGAAGCAGAAGCTTCTGAGAAAACTGTTCACGCTCAGCGTGAAGCTGCAGCAATTCGTTCCGAGGGGGAAAGATATGCAGCTGAACTTCGCGCATCAGTGCACCGTGAGACTGAAGAAGCCCGTGCGCTTGCAACTGAGCTGGCTCAGAGAACGGCACAGTCGCGAGTTGAGCTCGAGGCGGAACTAAAGGCCAAGAGGGACGAAGGTGAGAAGGAAGCATTACAGATATATGAAACTGCCATTAGACAGGCCCAAACGGCCACGGACGAAGCTAACAAAGCAGTTGCAGAAGCATCGCGACTCGCGGCAGAGCTGAACGCTGAAGCGGAAAGAACTCTTCGTGAGGCCAATATTGCAGCGGCTCAAGTCACCGACGATGCTCAGCTCAATGCCGGAAACCTCATAAACCAATCGCGTCGACGGGCCGAGCTTCTCGCTCGCAAGGCAGAAACATTCGCAAATGCGGTGATTGTGGATGGACAAGAACGACTATCGCGCTGGGAGTCAGAAGCCCATGAGATTGAAGACTTCCTCAACACTCTGAAGTCCTTGATGTCTACCGAGTCAATGGTTGCAGCCGATGAAACTCTGGCTCAAAGTCAGCTTGAGGGATCTACCGGTTCAATCACAGATGGCTTTGAGACCAAATCCGATTATTCAGAGCCACGCGAGGGCTCATACGACGCAATCGAAGTTGAATCATACGAGGACAAGAAAGACTAGTTCTTTAACCTCTTCGAAAACTCCGATTCATCAATTACCTCAACACCGAGCGATTCTGCCTTGGCGAGTTTCGATCCCGCACTCGCGCCTGCTACAACAAATGCTGTGTTTTTTGAAACTGATGACGCTGCCTTACCGCCGCGCGAAATTACTGCCTCCTCCGCCTGCTCCCGGGTGAAGGTGTCTAACGTGCCGGTGATGACAATGCTCATTCCCTGAAAGCTACCCTCTCGCGCAGCCAACCGCTCTTGATTGAAATTGACTCCCGCCTTTTTCCAAGCCTGGACTATCTCCAGATGCCAGTCCACCGCAATCCACTCCTTGATTGTTGTAGCGACAACTTCCCCGACTCCGTCCACCTTGGCAAGCTCATCTTCACTAGCTCCAAAAATTTCCTCGATGGATCCAAAAGAGTTCATCAGTGACCTAGCAGCTACGGGACCCACGTGGCGAATAGACAGTGCAACCAGCACCCGCCAGGCGGGTTGAGCTTTGGCTTTTTGTAATTCCTCGAGTAGCTTGGTTGCGACAGTGGCTGGAGAACCATCTTTTTTCCTGAAGTATTCAACTACCTTTTTCTTACCGTCAGAATCAAGCTTTGCAACACCGGTGTCAGAGTCGACAACCTGTGACTTGATTGGTAAAAGATCATCCAGAGTCAAGGTGAAAAGATCTGCTTCACTTTGCACGGGAGGTGTTTTGGGCTCGAGTGGCTGAGTTAGCGCAACTGCTGTCACAAAACCAAGCGCTTCGATGTCAAGTGCCGAGCGTGAGCCAATGTAAGCCACTCGCTCACGAAGCTGAGCAGGGCAAGACTTAGCATTTGGGCAGCGAAGGTCCACATCACCTTCTTGGGCTGGAGAAAGTTTAGAACCGCAATCGGGACAGTTTTTGGGCATCGAAAACTTTTTCTCGCTACCATCTCGAAGTGCTACCACTGGACCCAAGATCTCAGGGATGACGTCGCCGGCTTTTCTAAGAACCACAGTGTCACCAATTAGGATTCCCTTGGCAGCCACTACATCCTGGTTATGCAAAGTTGCAAACTCCACCTCGCTGCCAGCGACTCGGATTGGCTCTAGAACGGCAAAGGGTGTAGCGCGACCAGTTCTTCCAATCGATACTCGGATGTCAACTAGCTTGGTGTTGACTTGTTCTGGTGGGTATTTGTAGGCAATCGCCCAACGCGGGGCACGCGAAGTAAATCCGAGCGATTGCTGGCGAGCTAGCTCGTCAACTTTCACTACCACTCCATCTATCTCATGTTCGAGACTGTGACGTTTGGCTTCAAAATCTACTATGTACTTTTTGACTTCCCCTGAAGTTTGTAGAACTTTATAGCGATCTGAAGTTGGAAGCCCCCATTGCTTTAGGTGACCGTAGAGCTCGGACTGGCTCACAACAGTTTGATCAACCCAGGCACCAATACCATGAACAATCATTTGAAGGGGCCGTGAGGCGGTGACGCTTGAGTCTTTTTGACGAAGCGAACCGGAAGCTGAGTTCCTGGGGTTAGCAAAAGGTGCCTTACCGGCGTCAATCAGTGACTGATTGAGCGTGGCAAAATCTTCCAAAGAATAAAACACTTCACCCCGGACTTCAACTACGTCCGGGTGGTTTTTGCCAGCCAAGGTGTGAGGAATGCCTTTTACGGTCATAACGTTTCTAGTGACATCCTCACCAACAGATCCATCACCTCTGGTAGCAGCCGATACCAGCTTGCCTCTTTCGTACCTCAAATTGATAGCTAAGCCATCGATTTTCAACTCACATAAAAAAGGACCGCCGCCAGCTTTGTCCAACCAAGACTCGAGTTCCTCCTCGGAAAAAACGTTATCGAGGCTCATCATTTTCTCAAGGTGCTCCACTGGCGTGAAGGTCTGGCTGGCTTCTCCCCCGACGGTTTGGGTTGGCGAGTCGCCGGTGATTAGCTCCGGATACTTAGCCTCTAGCTGCTCCAGCTCGCGCATCAACTTGTCATAGTCGGCATCAGAAATCAAAGAGGTATTGGACTGGTAATAGGCCGCTCGGTGAGTATTGATTTGATCGACTAGCTCTGAAACCCGCTGTCTAGTCTGTTCGTTCTGACTCAAACCGGCTCCATCACTGCAGAAAGTGTCTTGTCAATGGTGGTTTGGCCCAGCACCCGTGAGCCAAGATAAACAACAGCTGTTTGGCCAGGAGACACGCCAATAATCGGCTCGTTAGGTTTGATCTGCAACACATTCTCAAAAAGTCTAACCTTGCAAGCATGCGACTGACCATGAGCCCTGACTTGGACCGCAGCATCGAACCAATCTGCGACATTGGGTGGCTCCTTGCCGCACCAGGAATACTTTTCTCCCGACAGCTCGGCGATGGCGAGGGCAGCCTGAGGACCTACCACGACAACGTTCTCTTTCGGTCTAATCTCAAGAACATACCTTGGCTTGCCGTCTTTAGCTGGACGACCGATGTTTAGGCCCTTTCGTTGACCGACGGTGTAGCCGACGGCTCCATCGTGACTTGCCAACTGGTTGCCTTCAGCGTCAATGATTGCCCCGGGGGTAAGTTCAACTTTGTCCGATAACCAAGCTCTGGTGTCCCCTTCGGGAATAAAACAAATGTCGTAGCTATCTGGTTTATTGGCAACTGAGAGGCCGCGTACGCTGGCTTCCTTGCGGATGTCTTGCTTGTTTGCCGCCTTGCCCATTGGGAAATATGAGTGCCTGAGCTGCTCCTCGGTGAGCACTCCCAAAACATATGACTGGTCCTTGGCCATGGCAACAGATCGGTGTAGTTCTAAGTTGCCCTCTGAATCCTTTTCGATACTCGCGTAGTGTCCTGTGCACAGTGCGTCAAAGCCAAGTGCTAAAGCTTTTTCCAAAAGCGCGGCGAATTTGATTCGTTCGTTACAGCGCATACAAGGATTTGGTGTCCTTCCAGCTGAGTATTCAGCAATGAAGTCATCAACGACATCCTGCTTGAACCGTTCAGAAAAGTCCCAGACATAGAAAGGTATTCCAATCAAGTTGGCTGCCCGCTGAGCGTCCATTGAGTCTTCAATTGTGCAGCACCCCCTAGAACCGGTTCTTAAGGTCCCGGGCATCCTAGAGAGGGCTAGGTGAACACCTACGACTTCGTGACCTGCGTCAACAGCTCGCGCAGCTGCTACTGCCGAGTCAACTCCGCCGCTCATGGCTGCCAAAATCTTCATCGCCTAGTTAACCCCGCTAGCTTGGCACCCTCGTAGGCCTTTGGGAAAGCTTCCAGAAATGCATCAACATCAGTGTGTGTGGAGTTGTGACCGAATGTGATCCGCATTGTGCCCATGGCCTCATCCACGCCGGCACCCAGAGATAGAACTACGTGGGAAGGGCTGCTGACTCCCGCAGCGCAGGCAGAACCGGTTGAAATCGATACGCCATTCTGATCCATCAGAAATAGCAAGCTGTCTCCTAGGCAACCTGGAAATCTAAAGTGAACATTATTCGAAAGTCTTTCAACTTTCTCCGAAGACACCTTTACATCTGGAACCATCTGCTTGACTGCCTCAATTAGCCTGCCTGATAGTTCGGCGTGCAGTTGTTGCTTGGAAGGTTGTTCTCTAACTGCCTCATGGACTGCGATTGCAAAGGCCGAAGCTGCTGCTGCATCGGGAGTTCCTGATCTGAGGTTTCTTTCCTGGCCGCCGCCGTGAACTACCGGGGTGAGTTTTTGGTTTCTGGACAGAATAAGTGCGCCAACCCCAACTGGACTTCCCACTTTGTGCCCGGTGATAGTCATGGCGGCCAACCCTGAACCTGCAAAACTAACTGGGATGTGTCCAAGGGCCGCGATGGCATCAGAGTGAACAGGAATTGAATATTTAGATGCCAGATCCGTGATTTGCATTATTGGGTTCACAACCCCAATTTCATTATTTGCCCACATTAAACTTATAAGCGCAACCTGGTCGGACCTCTCAGCTAAGACCCTCGCTAGGTCTTCTAGGTCTAGTAGACCCTCATCGTCTAAGGGGACAAAGTATGCTTCAGCGCCTTGCTCAGCCACCAAATAGTTCACCGAATCTAGGACGGCAGCATGCTCAGCATTTGAGGTGATTACGAGATTCCGGTTTAGGTCTTGCCCGCGCCGATGCCAGTAAAGGCCCTTGACAGCCAAGTTATCGGACTCGGTCCCGCCCGAAGTAAAGATAACCTCATTGCGATCGCAGCCTAAGTCCTTGGCGATGGACTCCCTGGCTTCCTCAAGCATTTGGCGCGAGGTCTGCCCGAATGAGTGCACCGAGGAGGGGTTGCCTATTTGCTCAAGCGCTTTGGTGTATCGCACTAGGACACTTGGCCGAATCGGCGAAGTGGCGGCGTGATCCAAGTAGACGTGCATACCTTTAAGCCTAGTTTCAAAAGCTCGGGCAAACTGCTTCTGAGATAAGGACCCTATGCGGGGCTGGATTCTCGACATTTGACCGCTCTGTAGGGGGCTTCAAGCTGGCTCAGGCGGTCCAGGAGCAGGCATTTTGCAGGCTTGGCCTCAGGCGCCAGCACATTTACGGTCTAGAGCATTCCGGGCTATCTGGAGGGCATTCCCTTGGTAAAAACTTATGTCAATCTAGAAAAGCAGCAGACTGAGCGTCTTTCTCGCTGAAACAACATCGGGGTTATCGTTTCCAACAACCAGAAATAGTTCAACCATCCGCAGTCTGATTGGTTCCCTTGCGTCCCTGGGAGTTTCTCCAAATAAATCCAGCAGCACAGTAAATCCAGCCGCGGCCATTCCAGTTGCAACAAGCGCATCGGCTTTTGCAAGCTTTGATTCATTATCGGTCAGGACTGACACAGCCAGTTCAGCAAGGTCTTTGCCCTCTAGCCGAACAAGCAGCTTAACTTGAGCCAGACCAGCTTCGGCTAAAGAATCATTCGGGTTTTCAATAAGTGCCTTCTCGTAAAGAGAAACAGCACCGGAATAGTCACCAGAATCTATTGCGCTGTAGGCTGCTTGCACAGTAGGGCTCAGTTCTGGTTCCTTAGCATCTTCTTTCACGACTGCTTTAGCGGTTAATCCATTTTCCTTCGCAACATCAAGCACTTTTGTAATTACTAGCTGAACTTGCTCCATAGCCTGATCGCCAACGAAAAGTGGTGCGGGTTGGCCTTTTAGAATTCCGTAAGCGCTTGGTATCTGGTTTAAATCAAACGCTTGAGCAAGCTCGGGTGAGGCCGCGGCGTCCACCACTAATGCCAATAATGACCCCGCAGCTTTTTGAACCAAAGCTGTCACTGAGCGCTGCAAGCTTTCAGAGGCTTGATCGCCAGCTTGGACAAACAACATCAGGACTGGAAGTTTTTCTGACAGCGCCAGATAGTCTCGGATGGATGCTGCATCGACTTTCAAGACCAGCGCTGGAACGCTTATGAGCTCTTGGTCCTGCCTTGGGGTGCCGAATTCGATTGTCATTTAGAGCGCCCTGATGCTAAGCAGTGACTGAGTGGCCCCGAGCAAAACAATCTTTCCATTGTTGGTTGATGCAGGTACATAAAACAGCAGCATGCCACCGTACTGGGTTCGAACCCCCTTGGCGCTTCCCTCAACCCCAAGAAGCAACAACTCGTTGCCCGACACCGTCACAGCCGCATTGTCTCGAGTTGGACGGATCAGATAGCTGTCAGTCATCATCACTGCAACCAACGCTCCAGAATCCGATGTTGAGAGTGAAATTACGTTACTATCACCAAGCCCATGACTGAAAGTAATTTCGGCACGACGGAGCTTGTCTTGCTGTTCTTTCTGGCTTGTTGATATCTGCTGGTAGTACTCATCACCTTCAAGGTCGAAAAGATTAAAGAACTTACTGGCTTCTCCGTTATCAATCACATCGCCAAAGGCATCAGGTAGTTGACTTGGCGACAGTCTCAAAAACAACGAGTCCTTCTCAATCGGTATAGACCCGACCTCGGCAGCAGGAACGGCTGGGATTTCAGAACCAGGAAGTAAAGGTATGTTGTAAAAGAGTTTGTACTGTTCCCTTGGCGAGCTCTGCTGCATAACAAGCATTTGGGGAAGCTGTCCGTCGCCCTCGCCGGCAGTCACGATCATGAAAGACCGCGGCCAGGCATTTGAGCTAGCTGGAAGCGTTATTGAAATTGCTGATCCCGAAATTGGTGGAAGTGGCTCTATCTCCGGAGACTTGGTCATGAGTAAATAGTGAGCCTGCCGAAACAGTAGCGCAGGTCCTGCTACGCGAGACTCGAGAAGATTCACATCACCTGACTGATCAGCCTCGAAAACCACTTGCTGCAGTTCGCGAAGAATTTTTCTAACCTGAGACATCCCAACAACGGGCGGGATTTCCTCAACCACTGACTCCGTTGGGGAATCACTGGGAGTAGGCAAAACTGGGAGAGCTGGTGCCATCGAACAGCCTGTCAGTGAAGCTATCAACACCAGCCCGACGGGGATTGATGCAACCTTGGATCTTGCCGAACGGCGGCCCTTCTTTGGAATCACCAACTGAGCTTTTTTGGGTCGATACTTAGGTCCTTGGGGTGCCCTTGGTAGCTTCCTGCGAGGGCCCCGGTTCACTAACATCCTCCGAAGAGCAAGCAGGTTCAACAAGATTGCGACCAGCAGTAAGCCCGAACCCACGGCCAAAAAGATATCAGAAACGACGTTTGAATTGACAATCGGCCATGAAATACGGATCTGCCCCGGGGCGGGCTTAAACCCGTCGTTGGCCACCAGCACTGCATACTTGCCGTCGGTTGGAACCTGGATTTCGGCAAAAGTCTCCCCTTCGCTCTCACTTACCCAAAGATCGGAGCCCACTGGGCTGGCAAAATCGGTAGTCCCCACTACTTCTCGAATCCCAAGAGCTATTCCATCGTCGGAAGTCACAGTCTGAAAGTGGCTTGCCAGGCCAACCCAAGATCTGACGTCGTTTTCTAGACCTACGGCCAGGAAAACTTCCTCATCGCCAGATACGCTCACCTTTGATTCACCCGGCATCAGGGCCAGCTCCTCGGCAGGAATAACAACATAGGGCTGGTCCCCTGAAACCGCTAGATTTACAGAGAAGCTGTCTGGTGCTGCCCAAATCGTGCGTTGGGCCAAACCTAGCAAAAGCAGTGAAACGGCAAGGATAAACAGCAATGCGGCAAGCAAAAAACGCATGATTATCCAATCCAGCTAAACTTGTAGTCGGGCAACTGGGCCCCCATTATTCTACCGAAACCACACTGGAGGCTCGATTTGTCAGGTGATGCGACCCCATTCCCAAGTGCGATGCGCGGATATCAAAAGTCCTCAGTCGATGCCGCTTTTTTGGAAGTCAATCGCGACCTGATTCGCCTTTCCACTCAAAACGCACAGCTTGCAGAGGAACTCAAACAAGCCAAAGCGCAGATTGCTGAACTATCTTCGAAGTTAGCTGAGACCCAATCCCCGTCATACACCGGTTTAGGAAATCAGGCTGCCATTATTTTGGCTGCAGCCGAAGATCAGGCCACCAGGTTGTTGGCTCATGCCGAGGCTGAGAAAAGTTTGATTCTTGGGACTATTAACCAGGAGACCGACAACAAAAGAAGCGAGGCTAAAGATTACTACGACTCTCTTGTTGCTGAAGCCGATCGTAGACTTGAGCGCACCGTCAACTCAGCCAAAGCCGAGGCCAACGAAATTGTTGAAAAGGCCCGCAGCGAAGCCAAGCGTGTACTCGAAGAAGCTACCCGCGAGTCAAGCGCCATCCGTGGTGAGATAGCAACCGAGGTTGCAAAGCTACGTGCCGATACTAAGCGTCAAACTGAGAACCTAAAAGCTACCGTTGAACGCAATCTGGCGGAAAAGAAATTATTGCTGCAAAAAGAATTGGTGAGCCCTTTGGATTCTGAGAAAGCTGCGATGCTTATTGGTGACCAGGTCAGAATCGACCTAGAGCTGGAGCTAACTGCAAGAAGGTCCGAGGCTGAGGCCGACTATCTGAATAAACACCAAGAAGCAGTACATCAGACCCAAAAATATCTGGATGACGCCAAGGCTCAACTCCAAAGTGCCATCGCTAGAACCAATGCGGCCCAACTAGAAGCCGAGACAATCGAGTCGGCTGCTAGATCAATAAACAAGGAGACTACCGACGCGGCCAGGGTCCAAGCGGAACAAACCATTTCTCTGGCGGAGAATCAGGCGAGGCAAATAATCAATGAGGCCAAAACTCAAGCCGCTCGGGAGCTTGACGAGGCAAATGCAAAGCTTGCCAAACTCGAAATTGAACGTCGCACCGTAGGCTCATATCTAGAGCACCTCGAAAAAGTCGTTGAGGCGTCTAGAAAATCACTGAGCTAGGCAGGCGGATTGTCAAATGGAAACGCAGAACATCAAGCTTTCTAGCGCGTTCAGTGTTGGGCTTTTCGGCGGCCTAGGGGTCCTAACGGCCCTTTTGCTGGGTGGGGCGCTAACCACCCTTGCCAATGTCATCACCTATGTTTTTGCCGCTATTTTTGTTGCCCTGGGGCTTGATCCGTTAGTGACTGCCCTGGAGCGAGCCAGACTTCCAAGGCCATTAGCTGTGCTGACGGTTGTTGCAGGCCTTGTCGGATTCATAGGTCTATTGGTTTGGACAATGCTTCCAACTCTTATAACCGAAGGTACTAGGTTAATTGAAACTGCCCCGACTCTGATCTCTGATATCACACGGCTGCCTTTTGTACTTCGCCTAGACAGCCAGCTCGGTGGCGCAATTGGCCCCGCCCTTTTGAATGCCAGTGAGTTTATAGCGGATTCGACAAACTGGCCAACCATGCTCGGTGGTGTTGTGCAGGTGGGCATCAACTTCTTTAATGGAGTAGTCGGCTTCGTCATTGTTTTAGTGCTCACGGTGTTCTTTCTAGCCTCTCTTGAGGGACTAAAGACTTCGCTGGCAAAACTTGTGCCTAAGAGTAAGCGGGAGAGCTACCTTCAAATTTCAAATCAGGTTGCGAAGTCCGTTGGTCGGTATGTGATTGGACAGGTTTCCGTTGCGGCCTTGAATGCCGCTCTGGGGTTTATTGTCATGAGCTTGCTGGGCCTCCAGTTTGCAATTGTGTTGGCCTTTGTGGTTTTCTTATTGGCCATTATCCCGCTGGTTGGATCGATTTCCGGGGCACTCTTAGTGGTCGGGGTTGCTTTGGCGGTTGACCCTACCGCCGCTATTGTTCTGGCAATTTATTACCTGATCTACATGCAACTTGAGGCTTACCTAATCAGCCCTCGGGTAATGAAAGTGGCAGTTTCGGTGCCGGCACCAATTGTTGTGATTGCAGCGCTATCAGGCGGGGTGCTGCTTGGAGTCTTGGGCGCTCTAGTTGCAATTCCCTTTGCCGCGTCGGTGATCTTTATAATTCGCGAACTGTTTATTCCGCGCCAAAACTCACGCTAGAAACTCTCCGGAAGCGGATATTTACTGGGGTTTACCGCCCTGACGATTTCATCCAGAACGCGCTTAGTTGAGCTTTCACCCACCCACAAATGCTTGGCGCCGTCGACGGCGATAATGGTCGCCTCTGGAAGGACCGAAAATCTAGTTCTAGCAGGCTCTGGCGGTAGGTAATCGTCATGCTCAGGGATTAGGGCAATTATTTCCTTGCCTGCTCCTATCCAGTTGGCAAGATCCTTCTCGTTGGCTCTTCGAAGCGGTGGGGAGAGCAATATGGCTCCCGCGATTGCCTTGTCATAGCCATACTTGATTGCCAACTCAGTGCCAAAAGACCAGCCCACCAGCCAGACTGGGCTGAGGTTTCTGGACTGCAAAAATGCTAGCGCCGCTTCTAGATCTCTTTCTTCAGTAACGCCGTCTCCAAAAGAACCCTCACTGGTTCCGTTCGGACTTGAAGTCCCACGGGTGTTGAACCTAAGAACCGCTATGTCGGCAAGCGCTGGAAGTCGGTTTGCGGCTTTGCGAAGGATGTGTGAATCCATGAACCCACCGTGAGTTGGAAGTGGGTGGAGAGTGAGCAATGTCGCTACCGGATGATTTTGAACTGGGAGCGCCAGCTCGCCTACCAGTTTTAAATTGTCCGAAGTCTGGAGAATCACTTTCTCACGAAGCGAAGGCAGCTCTGTCGAGGAAGTTATCTGGATCAAAGTAGCGGCCCTTGGAAGGCCTTCCAGCAAGCGGTGTGAAAATGCCTTCGGGTTTCAACACCACGGACTGAATCCCACGCGACGATGTGGTTTTGTCCCTTTGAAATTCCCTGGAGGCAATGCGGGCACACCCAACTCTTGTCGTCCTCTGCCCTTTGACCGGAGGTGGTCTGAACTGAATACTCGACTCCGCGCTTTAGCACAGTGGTTTTTACTCCAATGCGCACTTTTTCAAGATCTAGAGGTTGAAATTCCGCCCCCCACTTCGATGCTCGATTTCTGCGACTTTTCATCAGTACCAGTTGTGCTCTTCGGAGTGCGCCCAGGCCCCACAGGGATTCTTGTACCTGGCAGCTATGTACTTCACGCCCCAGCGAATCTGAGTTTCAGGATTAGTCATCCAGTCTGCGCCTTCGGTGGCCATTTTCGAACCTGGAAGAGACTGCGGGATTCCATACGCACCACTTGAAGAGTTCTTGGCCAAATGGCGCCAGTTAGACTCCCTGTTCCAAAGATTCACCAGGCAGGAGAACTGGTCCATCCCCCAGTCCCGCTTGGTAATATACTCCAGTGCATAAGCCTGAGACGAACCAGGCGCTGGCATGGACGCGGCCAAAACAAAATAACTTTTTGCAGCACTGCCGGAAATCAACTGATAACCCCCGCGCTCAAAGTTAACGCTGTACTCTTGCTCAAAAACGAAATTCTGGTTGCGTTCGTCTTTGGGGTCGTAAACCTGCACAGTAGCTGCGCTAGCGAGATTTCCAGAATATGGATCCACCACGTAAACCATCGTGAGGCTCACAACAAAAACAAAACTCAGAACTGGAAACGATTTGGCTTTGGTTAGCCTTGGAAGGTGAGGTCTTGAAAGTCCCTTATTAGCAAGGGCGTTGTCGAATGACAAAACAATGCGCTTAAAAAGGGGTGCTTTGATGGCTTCGTACTTGCCCACAATTTTCCCTTTCCTGTTTCTCAGTCATCAACTTGCCAAGACCTTCAAGTCTAGCTTGAGAGTTTCAGTTCGGCTAGATGTTGTTAGCCCGGTAGCCGTTGCTTCGGGCAAGTCGATAGCACTCGTTCTATGGAATCATGCTCTGCCTGGGTGAGCCAGAGTGAGTACTT
>WLGB01000017.1 GCA_009703455.1 Actinomycetota bacterium | reverse complement strand
GAGCTCAAGGAGAACCAGCGCGTTGAGTTCGAAGTAAAGAACGGCGACAAAGGCCCTCAGGCCGACGCTGTAAACGTAATCTAGGACCAAACTAGACTTACAAAAAACCGCTTCCCTTCGGGGAGGCGGTTTTTTCTTAGCTTGACTTCCACTTGCACTCAGGGCCATAGAGTGCTAAAAATAGAGTTAGCACTCAAACAAATAGAGTGCTAAAAACCTAAATACCAACTTCGGGAGAAACCCAAAATGGCAAAAATCATAGCTTTCAATGAAGAGGCCCGTCGCGGCCTAGAGCGCGGCCTAAACATCCTGGCCGACACCGTAAAGGTGACCCTTGGCCCTCGTGGACGCAACGTCGTTCTAGAGAAGAAGTGGGGGGCACCGACAATTACTAACGATGGTGTGTCCATTGCTAAGGAAATCGAGCTAGAAGATCCTTTCGAGAAAATCGGTGCCGAGCTCGTAAAAGAAGTAGCAAAGAAGACCGATGACGTAGCAGGAGACGGAACCACAACCGCTACCGTATTGGCCCAGGCTCTAGTTCGCGAAGGACTTCGAAACGTAGCAGCTGGTGCTGACCCAATCAGCCTAAAGCGCGGTATCGAGAAGGCAGTCGCGGCTGTCACCACAGAGCTACTTGCCAACGCAAAGCCAGTTGAGACCAAGGAGCAGATTGCTGCGACCGCATCCATTTCAGCTGGAGACACTCAGATTGGTGAGATCATCGCAGAGGCAATCGACAAGGTCGGCCGCGAAGGTGTTGTCACTGTTGAAGAGTCAAACACTTTTGGTATTGAGCTACAGCTAACTGAGGGTATGCGATTCGACAAGGGTTACATCTCGGCATACATGGTCACTGACCCAGAGCGTCAGGAAGCAGTTCTTGAAGACGCTTACGTTCTAATCGCAAACTCGAAGATCACCAACATCAAAGACCTTCTTCCAGTTGTTGACAAGGTCATTCAGGCTGGCAAGCCACTTCTAGTAATCGCTGAAGACATCGAAGGCGAAGCTCTAGCAACATTGATTGTGAACAAGATTCGTGGAATCTTCAAGTCTGTTGCCGTAAAGGCTCCAGGCTTTGGTGACCGTCGTAAGGCAATGCTTCAAGATATCGCTATTTTGACTGGGGCTCAAGTTATCTCGGAAGAGGTTGGACTAAAGCTTGAGAACACCGACCTAACCATGTTGGGCCGCGCTCGCAAGATTGTTGTGACCAAGGACGAGACCACCATCGTTGAGGGTGCTGGCGACCAGGCACAGATTGCTGGACGAGTTGAGCAGATTCGTCGCGAAATTGAGGCGACTGATTCTGACTACGACCGCGAAAAGCTTCAGGAGCGTCTTGCCAAGCTAGCCGGCGGAGTTGCAGTTATCAAGGCTGGAGCGGCGACCGAAGTTGAGCTAAAAGAGCGTAAGCACCGCATCGAAGATGCCGTTCGAAACGCCAAAGCTGCAGTTGAAGAAGGAATTGTTGCAGGAGGTGGAGTTGCTCTACTACAAGCTGGAAAGACCGCCTTTGGCAAGCTAAAGCTTGAAGGAGACGAGGCAACCGGTGCGAACATTGTGCGCGTTGCAATTTCAGCTCCGCTAAAGCAGATTGCCATCAACGCAGGACTTGAGCCGGGCGTTGTTGCTGACAAAGTTGAGAATCTACCTTCCGGTCACGGCCTAAACGCCGCTACCGGCGAGTACGTCGACATGCTTGCCGCTGGCATCAACGATCCAGTGAAGGTGACTCGTTCTGCACTTCAGAACGCAGCTTCCATCGCCGGTTTGTTCTTGACCACTGAGGCAGTAGTTGCCGAAAAGCCTGAGCCTGCAGCTCCTGCCATGCCACAAGGTGGCGGCGAAGGAATGGGCTTCTAACTATAAAAACAACCTCTGATTGGCGTACTCAATCTCGCGATACTGCGTGGCCGCAATACTAAGAGCCGCGCCAATCTCAGCTAACTGAGCATCAACTGCGCCTGCAGTGGTTCGCCAGCGACTAGCCAAGGCCTGAAACGATTCGGCTGCGGCTCCTCGCCACGAACCCTGCAGGCTTTGCAGTTGGCCGTGAAGTGACTGAACTTCGGACTGCAATCTAGAAATAGTTGCATTGATCTGGCCGGTGGCCGCCAGTACCTGCTCGCTGTCTACTTGGAATTGAGCCATTTGAGTATCCCTTCTATTTAGGGATAAGGCTAACTTCCTAAAGAGCAGCTAGGTCAGGGCCACTTGGAAGATGTGGAAAGAGCTACACCCAGTTGTGTTGGGTTGGAAGCTTGACCCTAAAGGTCGCACCGCCACCGGGAGTCTCCTTCACTTCTATTCGACCTTTGTGAAGTTTCACAATCTCCTTCACAATGGCAAGACCAAGACCGGTTCCGCCGGTTTCCCGGTTTCTAGAATTATCTGCTCGGTAGAAACGCTCAAAGACTTTGTCGCGAAGCTGCTTGGGGATTCCTTCGCCGTGATCGATAACCTCGAGAATAACCTCGTCGTCGGTTTTTTGTCCGAGAGAGATTTCAATCTCACCTCGGGGCTTGGTAAATCGCTTGGCATTTTCAACTAAGTTCACGAGTACTTGCCTGATTTGACCTTCGTTAACCTCAGCGGTGAGTTTATAGTCGGATGGAATCTTGGCTCGACTAAGGCTAAGCATGGTGAGGGTTATCTTCTGTTTACCTGGAGCATCCTGCGCAATAACTTCGCGCACCAGCTTAGCTAAATCGGTTGAGGTGGCCTCGAGCTTTTGGTTTTCATCCAGCCTTGCAAGAGTAAGAAGTGACTCAACAAGCGAGCTCATCCGAATCGCCTCAGATTCGATTCGACTCATGGCCTCCTGGACGTCTGATTTCTTGGACAGGGCGCCTTGCCGGTACAGCTCGGCGTAGCCCCGAACCGAAACTAAGGGAGTACGCAGTTCATGAGACGCGTCCGCAACGAACCTCCGCATTTGAGCCAGCGTCTGATTTCTCGTGGACACTGATTCTTCAAGTGAATCCAGCATGGAATTCAACGAGCGATTGAGACGGGCTATTTCGGTATTGCCAGGTCGCTCGAAAAGCCTCTGCGACAAGTCTCCCGAGGACACCAGTTGGGCGGTTCTTTCGACCTCCCTTAGTGGCCTTAGTGCCTGGGCAATTGTTAGCCAGATGCTAAGGCCACTTAGGGCCAGTAGTAAGAACCCAAAGCCTCCACCGATTGCTCGATACTGTCGTAATAGCTCAAGATTCGAGCTATTTGGTAGCGCTACTACAACTGTTGCGGCGAAATTCCGAAAAGGTTTAGCCACCACCCGCCAGCTGTCTTTCTCGTCGATGGTTACTTCGCCAAGCGCTCCGGTTTTGTCCAGATCAAAGGGTATCCCGCCCGTGACGGCCGCTACCTGAACACTCAGGGCAGAAAGATTAGGAAATGCCTGGTCGGATCCCTCCGTTGCCATTATTCGATAAACAGTTTCCCCGCGAGCATCCAAAACCGTAATCATGTAATCACTAGGAAGCCTAGGGAGATTCAACCGTTTGGCAAGAATTTTAGTTTCGATTAGGCCAGGATTTTCTTGAGCGAGAATCGTGGCAGTAGAGGTAAGTAAGTTATCGGTGTTTTGCTGGAGGTATGCCCGAAGTAGCGTGACGGTTCCTAAGCTTGACACCATAAGTAATAGGCCGATGAGTGCAACAGACAAACCAGTCAGCTTACTTCGAAGCGAAACTAAGTCCCAAGCCTTACCGAGCCTTGATTGCATTAGTCAAGTTTCTTGTAGATGTAGCCAACTCCGCGCTTAGTTTGAATTAGCGGACGGGAACTAATTGGGTCAAGCTTTTTACGAAGATAAGACACGTAGGATTCAACAATTCCCATGTCTCCGTTAAAGTCATACTCCCAAACGTGATCAAGTATTTGCGCCTTGGTCAAAACACGGTCGGGATTCATGACCAAAAAGCGCAGCAGTTTGTATTCGGTAGGAGACAGATCAACAATTTGGCCTTCGACTGTAACCTCGTGCGCATCCTGGTTAATGACAACCGCGCCAGCATCAATAACTGATGGTTCCGCATCAGGTGTTTTGGTTCTACGAAGGATTGCCTGAATGCGGGCAACTACCTCGTCCAGACTGAATGGCTTCGTCAGGTAGTCATCGCCACCAACAGTTAGTCCAGTGATTTTGTCTTCTGTTTCGTCTCTGGCAGTCAAAAACAAAATAGGTGCTTGAATTCCAGAAGCGCGCAGTTTTTTAGTCACGCTAAATCCATTCATGTCCGGCAGCATGACATCCAGCAATATGATGTCTGGTTCAGACTCGTTCACTGCCGCCACGGCTTGGGTGCCATTGGCTGCAGTTTGAATTTCAAATCCTGCAAACCTCAAGCTGGTAGCCAGCAGGTCACGGATGTTGGGCTCGTCATCGACGATTAGTACGCGTGTTTTAGCCATGGGCAAAGTCTTCCAGAGTTTGCTGGAGGATTCCTGAGAGTTTGTTGAGTCCTCTAGAGGCCTGAAACATCAAGTATTTGATAGCTATATCCCTGCTCAGCCAGAAAGCGCTGGCGGTTTTGAGCAAAGTCTTGATCAACAGTGTCCCTGGCAATCAAGGTATAAAAGCTCGCTGTTCTGCCGTCTGTTTTAGGCCGAAGCAGTCGGCCAAGACGCTGAGCTTCTTCCTGCCTGGAACCGTAGGAACCGGAAATCTGGATGGCTACAGATGCTTCCGGTAAATCAACTGAGAAGTTAGCAACTTTTGATACCACCAGAGTTGGTTCAGTGCCATCTCGAAAAGCTTGAAATAAACGCTCTCGTTCGTTGACGGGAGTTTCTCCAGTAATCTTTGGAATTTTGAGCAAAGTAGCCACTTCATCAATTTGATCAAGATACTGCCCAATGATAAGTGTTGGCTCACCATTGTGTTTGGCGATGAGTTTTTGAATTACAGGAATTTTCGTCGCGGATGTGGCGGCCATTCTATACCGCTCATCTTGTTCTGCGATTGCATAGTCGAGACGCTCCTGCGCAGGAAGGTCAACTCTAATTTCAAAACACTCGGCTGGGGCGATGTAGCCTTCGGCTTCAATTTCCTTCCAAGGCGCGTCAAAGCGCTTCGGTCCAATGAGGGAAAAGACGTCGCCTTCTTTACCATCCTCACGAACCAGCGTTGCGGTGAGACCGAGTCTTCTTCGCGCCTGGAGATCTGCTGTCATTTTAAAAATCGGGGCGGGAAGTAAGTGGACTTCATCATAAATAATTAGACCCCAGTCCTTAGCGTTTAGAAGTTCGAGGTGGGCATACTCGCCTTTTCTTTTGGCAGTAAGAATTTGATAGCTCGCGATGGTGACTGGCCTTACTTCTTTTACGGAGCCGGAGTACTCTCCAATTTCGTCCTCAGTCAAAGAAGTCCGCTTTAGAAGCTCGGCTCGCCACTGCCTTGCCGCAACGGTGTTTGTTACAAGTATCAAAGTGTTGGTGTTTGCCTTGGACATCGCGGCAGCTCCGACGATTGTTTTGCCTGCCCCACAAGGAAGCACAACTACGCCTGAGCCACCTTCCCAGAATTTCTCAACAGCCTTGGTCTGGTAGTCGCGAATGCTCCAGCCAGACTGATTCAGATCTATTTCATGGGGGGTTCCGGGTGTGTAGCCAGCTAAGTCTTCGGCTGGCCAGCCAAGCTTTAAGAGTTCTTGCTTTAGGGATCCTCGAGCAAAAACTAGTACCTCGAAGCTATCGTCTGATAGGCGAGGCCCTAAAAGTGCAGCAATTCTTGGACTTCTCGACGCTTCTAGCAATATTGCGGGGGATGCGCTAGTTAGCAGAAGAAGCCCGGCCTGATCTCTTCGAATCACAAGTTTGCCGTATCGATCCATGGTTTCTGAGATGTCGACTCTGACCGATGACGGGATTGCAAATTTGGCGTACTTATCTAATACCCCTAAAACGAAGTCGCTTCCGTGGCCAGCAGCCCTGGCGTTCCAAAGCCCCAACTTTGTAATTCGGTAGGTGTGGATATGCTCCGGAGCTCGTTCAAGTTCGGCAAAGATGGCCAGGTCGTGCCTGGCATCGGCAGCCTGTGGATGGTCCACCTCTAGAAGCGCGGTCTTGTCGCTTTGAACAATCAGGGGCCCTGCGGTCATCTCTAGCCAATCAGTATTGATGTAATTGCGGACACAGGAAGAGTTCTTTCAATATCGGCTTTTCTATCTCGAGCCCGAAGCCGACCATTTGCAATTCCAATTGGCTCCAGCAGAAATTTCATGAGCTTGCCGTTTGCGCTGATTTCCACCTGAAGGGTGCTTTTGGTCTTTAGCGCCAGCAAAATTTTTCTTTCCATATCTGATGCCGGCGACGAGTCCGCCATCTCAACATCCTGAGCTCTCAGTCGCTCGATTTGCTGCAAGAAAACTGCTGCCTCGTTGGAAGATTTATGAACTGAGGACGGAGCAATAACTTTTCCTCGTTCGTCGACCAAGACTGCTAGATAACCATTTTCCCTGAGGGCGTGATATAGCGATTGGGAGTCAATCGGAGAGACTACTCCTTCGGGGGTAGCTTCTAGCATCAAGGACTTAAGTTTCGAGTCCATGGTGATTTGCTTTGCCAACAGCTCGTCGCTTGAAATTAGCAAGCTCCCGCGCTCGTGGCTGGAGATCTTCAGTCGGCCAAATCGCTCGGCAGTTTCGCGGATTAGGTAGTCAACCGGCTGAGGTAAACCGGCGCCATTCAATTTTTGAAGCAACAGCCGCATTTGGTTTTCGGTCATTCCTTCCTCGAGCCCGCAACTGATGCTAAGTGGCGAGATGCGATAGCTCGAGGCAAGACCGATGTTCTCGGTGTCTGCGAATTTTCGAAGCTGCACTTCAACGCCTGAGGCGAGCGGGCCAGGGGTAATAATCGAGAGGTCGGCCTGAATAATGATGCGTTCTTGCTGGGCCGGAAGCCTTGATTCCAGGTCCTTGGCAGCCGCGGCCAGCTTGTTAGACAAAACATCGGGTAGCCAGCTGGCTGCAAAGCCGCCCGAGCTAAGCCCAAGCTGATCGGCCATTTCGGCTAGGCGATTAATTCGGGAAGCTGGGGCTGCAGTTGCGAAAGGGAAACTGGTTTGGATTAACTCTGAAAGTGTTCTAGACGGGCCTTGGCTCAGTCGGGTCAGCAACTCCTTGGCTCCGGCTGCACCAAGTAGTGAGGACCACGCCTCGCAGAGAATTATCCAGCGAGCTTTTGGGCTGGCTGCTATCCAGCTGTCAGCCAAAGCAGTGGGTTGAAATCTCTTCTCACTTGCTGACACAAGTCCAGAAACTTTGGCGAGTTCAAAAATTGACTTCACATATTCTTTACTCTTGCCAAGGTGTGCCGAGGCACGCTTGACATCTGGCAAACCGATTGCACCCTTGGCAACTTCTCGAACTAGGTGCTGGTCAAAATCAAAAATCAACTCAGTGATTGCCTGCATGGCCTCGAAGGCATGAATGCCACAGTCCAAGTCAATGGAGTTTTGGTCTGTGGTTGTGTCATTGTCAGTCACGATTGCTAGAGCAGCAGTCCTTGAGGATTCGCTGAGACGATCTTTCACCCAGTCGTAGATGCCAGGTTCGGCAGCGCTCCATACTAGAAATTCCTTGGCCAGTTGAATTAGCTGCTCTTTAGTGGTTTTCTCTTCGGCTACTAATGCTCTAAGCGAGGCAAGCATTTGGTTCGTAATGCCTGCAACGATGAGGGCCTGTGATTTTGGCGCCAGTAGAGCATTGGCAAGATCAAAGAAATCTTTGTACTCAGCTAGTGAAAGTCCTCGCTCATGGACTACTAGCCCCAAAGTGCCATCGTCGGCTGCTCGGAGAGCTGTTGCTAGGCGATAGAGGTCACTCAACTTCTGTTTTCGCGTCCCTTGCGACGAAGTGCCAAAACCAACAAAGTCATTACGAAAACAAAGCCCAGCGGAAGACCCAAAAGGGGAATCTGCGCAAACAGTGCCAGATTCGTGGTTGACCCCATGTAGCTGCTAACTAAAGTCACGATGATCGAAAGTAGTGAGAGGCCAATAATGCCCGCCCCCATGTATGCCACCAAAGTTTCGGCTCTGGAAGGGCCACTGGGTTGGGATTTAGTCATCCTTATAGGATACCTGAGTTAGGGGCCGGATTACTGGGGGAGGAAACCAAACCGGCCGACTGGTTGGTAAAATGGAGCTTCTGTAGAAAGAGGTATCTCATGCCAACCGGCAAAGTGAAGTTCTTCGACGAAGAAAAAGGCTTTGGCTTTATCGCATCCGATGAAGGCCAAGAGGTTTTTCTGCACATCAGCGCTCTTCCAGAAGGAGTTACCGAGGTAAAGCCTGGAAGCCGTGTGGAGTTTGGAATCGTCGACGGCAAAAAAGGCGCTCAAGCGCTTTCGGTTCGCGTTCTTGAGGCGCCACCTTCGCTTGCCAAAATGTCTAGAAAACCCGCTGACGAGATGTCGGTAATTGTTGAGGACCTGATTCGTTTATTGGATAACATCAGCGGCGGCCTCAAGCGCGGAAAGCAACCGGAGTCTGTCCAGAGCAAGAAGATAGCCTCGCTTCTTCGTAAGCTTGCCGAAGAGCTAGATGCTTAGGCGCCTCAAGAAACCTCAGCATCAGGCCTTTGCTGAAACTGCAGCCAAGGAAAACGCTCCGGCTGGTGGCGTAGGAAAGTTTTTAGGAATTGTCGACGAGGGCTCGAGCGTTACTAGCTACCGATTCGAAGGAAAACTCGAGGGCTATAAAGGCTGGGAGTGGAACGTTGTAGTTTTTCAGGGCAAAAAACCAAGCCCGCCAACAGTCTCTGAAATTGTTTTACTACCGGGAAAAGAATCAATCGTTGCACCCGAGTGGGTGCCCTGGTCTGATCGTCGTGCTGAACTAGATAAATCTTTAGCTGTTGAATCAGCGGTTTCGAACCTTGAAGAACCCGAAGATACCAAGGCAGATTCCGAAGATGCAGGTGAGCGCCCACCAATCGGGAAGCGGCTCAGGAAGCGTCTGATCAAGAAGCAGGATGCTAATAAGGGCAAGAAGCCACGCAAGGGTTCCAAGTAACACAGCGAGCGACGCGTTGGACTCTATCGGCTGAGGATCCGGCTTAGCTTCTGATAGTTTCACTCTGAGCTTCATTAGCCAAGTTTCCCAACTACGTAGTCAAGGCAAGCAATAAGGGCCTCTATATCAGATTGATCATTAGCGGTGAAGGTAGCAACGCGAAGTTGGTTTCTTCCCAGCTTGCGGTAGGGATCTATATCCACAACACCATTGGACCTGAGCACTTTGGCAATTTGGCTAGCATCTATGGCTTCATCGAAATCAATTGTTACCACCACCTGTGAGCGGTGATCTGGATTTGTTACAAAGGGAGTCGCAAAGCTAACGCTATCTGCCCAGTCGTAGAGCAAATCTGACGAGGCCTTTGTCTTGGCATCTGCCCAGGCCAAACCACCGGAAGCGTTGATCCACTTGATTTGCTCATTTAGTAGGAAAAGAGTCGCGATGGCCGGTGTGTTGAGAGTTTGGTTTAGTCTCGAGTTATCAATTGCAACCTGCAGCGAGAGAAATTCAGGAATGTATCGATCTGTGGAGCTCACCTTTGACGCTCGATCGATTGCCTTTTCAGACATAAGGGCCAACCAGAGTCCACCGTCGGAAGCAAAGTTTTTCTGCGGAGCGAAATAGTAAACGTCGGTTTGCGAGGCATCGAAGTCAATACCTCCGGCAGCCGAAGTGGCATCAGTCATAAAGATGGCATCTTTATCGGCGCCGACTAACTTTTCTACCGGAGTGACCACGCCAGTTGAGGTCTCGTTCTGCGGGTAAACATAAGTGTTGACGCCAGCTCGAGCCACCAGTTCAGTCCTGGAGCCCGGTTCGCCTTTTTGGATATCAACCGAACCCAAAAAAGGAGCGGATAAGGCCTTGGCAAACTTGGCTCCAAACTCACCATGAACCAGAGCTTGAGAGTTTCCTTCAGCCAGCGAATAAGCAGCTACATCCCAAAAAGCAGTTGACCCGCCATTACCAAGCACAATCTCATAGCCTGTCGGGGCCCGAAATAGCTCAAGCAGGCCATTTTGGACTTCGGCCACCATTTCTTTGATGGGCTGCTGGCGATGGGAAGTTCCCATCAAGTGCGCCCCGGCTGAGCCAAATGCGGCCAGCTGTTCTGGGCGTAATCTCGATGGCCCACAGCCAAATCGGCCGTCTTTTGGCAGAATTTGGCTGGGAATTAGAATCTCGGGCATAGTCAAGAGTGTAGTAGCCTGCTAGTTTGCCGAGAGCGGAACGTGTCGGGTTGCGCCTCAAGAGGATGGGTTAGACTATCCAGGTTGCCGAAATCAATCCATTTCGGTGGTCGGGTCTGTCATGTTTCCATCGCCTTGAGACAGATCTTTAGAACCTTGAGTTTCGAGACAGGACTGACTTCTTTTATAGAGGTCTTTGGAGCACCGGAGGTAAGTCGTTGGCCAGTAATGGTGCAGGCAAACATAGAGCAGACGTTGAAATCAACGTCTTGGAATCCTTTGAGGTTCGTTCGCGAAGATCAATTCGTGAGGCTGAAAAAGCCAAGCTAGCTAAGAGCTCTCGTCGCGCTATCAAAAATGTCCAGCGCACGGAAGCCCGTGCCCTAAAGCGCGAAAGGGCGCTCGCCAAGCCAGTTGCCCCAGTTTCTTCGGACCGTCGACTCAGAGCTAATGGCACTTTCAGAACAGCCGTGACGATGCTTACTGCATCGGGCCTTTTTGCAACCGTGGCGCTTCCGGCTTACGCCTATGACCCTGAGATTGCTGCCATGGCAAGACTGACAACCACCAGCGAGTCTGACATCGAGCAGACCGACGGCACCCAGAACCTAACTGTGGCAGCAGCCAACACCATCAAGTTCGTTCGAGGTGAATACGCCTCCAAGAATGCTGAGTCGGTTTTGCGCCAACAGACCATCAACAACTACTTGGCCTATTCTGGACCAACCGCTGCTGAGTTTGTAAAGAACCCTCCCTACAGCTCAATCTCCGCAGAGCAGGTTTTGCAGGTTGCCTCCAAGTACGTTGGAACACCATACGTCTTTGGTGGTGCGAACCCAAGAGGCTTTGACTGCTCAGGCTTAGTCTTGTTCGTTTATGCGCAGTTTGGTATTGCATTGTCTCACAGCGTTACTGCCCAGGCCCGTTCGGGAATCATAGTTTCCCCCGAAGACGCACTTCCTGGCGATTTAGTTATCTATAACGATCACGGCCACATGGGCATCTACGCCGGAAATGGCCAGATGTATCACGCACCTCAGCGCGGTGACTATGTAAAGCTTGGCCCAATCAACTCGCTAGTGGAGGCCGGCGGCCACTACTTCGTGCGTTTGGCGACCAACTAGGTTCTACCGCTTTGAACCAAAGAGACTTCCAGAGCCGTCTTTCAAAGAACACTGCACTGTATTTGTTTGCCTAACCCAAAGGGGCAAGCTAATCTAGGGACAAGTTATTCGTTGTCATCTTTTTGAAAGGCTAGGTGTTGAAGATGAGAGGTATGCCTCCCAAGCATTGCTTCCAATCTCGGCAACCCCAGCCAATCGGATCGATACGGGTCCAGTAATAGCGCGTCGTCATTTTTATGACGGCGCTTTTTTTGTGCCCAGGCAATCCGTAACTTACGAAAACGACCTGCAATCCGTGTTGGTCAAATTCGAAAGGATGCTTCATGAGAACTTTGGTTCTAAACGCCGGATACGAGCCACTTGCTGTGGTGAGCTTTAAAAGAGCCATTATTTTGGTTCTAAATCAAAAGGCAACTGTGCTTGCTCAAGCAGGGGTCAGCGTAGTTAGAAGCGCAACCGGCGAATACAAATTGCCATCGGTAATTTTACTTTCCAGATACGTCCGAATTCCAGGCTCTAGGGTTATCCCGGTTTCACGCCGAGGAGTGCTTCGTCGCGACGGACACCGCTGCGGCTACTGCAAAAGGTCAGCCTCCACCGTCGACCACATCCAACCTCGATCCAGGGGCGGGGCTGACTCCTGGGAAAATCTGGTGGCCTGTTGCCTAAGGTGCAACAACAAAAAAGGCGACAAAACGCTTTCTGAGATTGGATGGACACTGGAATTCACACCACGAATGCCGGCTGGAACCATTTGGATGGTTCGAGGGGCGGAGCGATTTGAACCGGAATGGAATCAGTATTTGGCTTTTGCAAATGCCGCATAATGCTGATTAGAAAAGCAAGTGACCCCGAGAAGAATCGAACTTCCGCACAAGGTTTAGGAAACCTCTGCTCTATCCACTGAGCTACGGGGCCGCACCCATCAAAGATACCCCAACACTTCAGCGGGGCAGCTTAAAAAACCGTTGGCCCAAAGTTAGTCTTGTGAGATGGCCACCATTGAGAATGCTCAACAATCAAATGCTGAAACCAGCTTTGATTTTTGGCTATCTGAAATAAGGCAGATTGGCTGTTCTGATCCGCTGACCCATTTTCGTGACAACTCGTTTGGTCAAATAAATCTAGAACGTGCTCACCCCGGAGGTCTGGCCCAGTTTGTGACTGGCCGTCCAACCTTGCTTTCAAACCTAGTTCGTGACCCACTGTCTTTTTCCAGGGCGCTGTCGGCAGCTCGAAGAATCAAGTCCAAGCAACTTGCACTTTCGGAGCATTTTGGACTTGAAACCCTGTACATGGCCAGCGGTTTAGTTGACCTAAGAGCCGACGACACTGATCTTTGTATGCCGGTGCTGCTTTGGCCGGTGAATCTAGTTCGCAAACACGACGACTTCGAACTGAGCCTGTCTAGAAAAGCTATTGTCAACCCAGCTCTCGCTCCTGCTTTGTCAAGCGCCTATGGGGTCAGGCTAAACAACGAGGACCTACTAGTTCACGTAAAAGTCGGGTCCGATCCGATTCCAATTAGGGTCCTAGATCACATAGCTTCCCTTACCGAAACTGCCACAGCGCCAGAGCTTAGGCGAGTGCTAGTGATTTCCAACTTCTCTTCAGCCGCTATCGAACTGGCTGCTGATTTCAAGCGCGTCGACAATCCAGTCGTCAAGCTTTTTAGCGAAGGTATAAGCCCAACACAAACTTCTGAGCTTGGCGTTGCCGATCCAATAGCAGTTACTGACTCGGATATGACTCAGACCAAGATTGTGTCCAAGGCATTGGCCGGGGCGAGCTTCGCAGTTGAAACATTGCCCGGATGTGGATATACCCAGACTGTGGTTTTATTGATGGCTGCGCTAGCTCATCAAGGAAAAAGAGTTTTGGTTTTAGCTCCTCGGCGACAGACTCTCAATGAACTTGCCGACCGAGTGGCTCAAATTGGACTGCAGGGATTAGGAATTCGATCTAGCTCAACTTGGCTAGACATGATAGGAGCCATCTCACGCAACGAAAAGTCACAGCCAGCTAACTACCAATCATTGGCAGCCTTACGCGATAGCTCGAGAGAGCAGATCTCGAATTACTTTGCAGCTTTTGAGAAAGTTGACGGCGAACTGGGCGTTAGCATCGAGCAGGCCTTGGAACACCTTTCCAGGCTTTCAGCTAGCCAGAATCCTCCTGTCAACGAAGCTCGAATCGACGCCGACCAGCTTGGTCGACACCGAGATCTGACTTTCGCCCTGAACCTTATTCGCCAGGCTCAACAACTGGGCGAGTTGGAAATCGGGCCGGAGGATTCGGCTTGGTTCAGGGCAAGATTCGACAATCCACAGGAGATTCAACCGCGAATCGCGCTTGCTAGAGCTTTGCACCAGGGCAGTTTCCAGGCACTTTCAGATCAGTTAGCTGATTTCACTAAGGCAGTCGAGTTTGCCCCTGCCAAAACAGTTTCTGACTGGGTTCGTTACTTGGAACTGTTTGTTGGAATCAGGCACACCCTCGACAAGTTCAAGCCCGAGGTCTTTGATCGTCCGCTGACCGAACTTATCCTTGCCACCGCACCAAGAAAAGATAAGTCAGTAATGAGTGGCGCAAACCGCCGGCGACTCAAGAAACTTGCTAAGGAATACCTGCGTCCAGGGATGCATGTTGAGGATATGCATTTGGCTCTGAAAGACATTCAGAGCCAGCGCGATGCCTGGTCCAGAAACTGCCTCGTTGCCAAGCCGCCCCAGGTGCCACTTGGAATAAAAGATGCACAGGTTGCAGTTTCAACCTTTGTTGACGAACTGAAGGTCTTGCAGACTCACTTATCTACTGAGGCGGTTTCTCTAGAGCTTGAAAACCAACCGCTTGAAACACTTAGGAAGTCACTTCGGTCGCTTGCCGAGGACACAATGATTTTGGACAACTACGCCGAGCGTGCAATGACCCAGTCAAGGTTGGATGAGGCTGGCCTTGGACCACTTTCGATTGAGCTTGCCAAACTTCACACCAAAAAGGACAACCTCAAATCAGAATTGGAGTTGGCTTGGTGGAAGTCAGCGCTAGAGACTTTACTTCAAAGATCCGGCGGCTCCCTTGCCGATGATCATGAGCAAGTAATCGCTAACGAGCAGCGCTTTGCCAAGGCCGAGTCTGATCTGATTCAGGAAGGCTCGAAAACAGTTTCCTTCGAATTAGCTACTCGCTGGAAACAAGCACTAGCCAGCTACCCGGCTGAAGCTCAAACTCTAAAGGAACTTCTGAAACTCAAGCGCGCAGTCCTGAGCGAAGTTCACACAATGGCTCCAAATATTTACCAAGCCCTAGTGCCGGTAGTGATGTGTTCGCCCTATGAAGTACCGACAGTGTTGGCTAAGGGTGACAGGTTTGATGTTGCTCTGGTCCTGGATGGAGCTGGGTCATCGATAGCCGAAAACTACAGCGGGCTGATCCGGTCTGGGCAGGTCGTAGTTTTTGGAGATGACGCCATAGCAGCAGCTACCGGATTCAATTTGGAGTGTTTGCCAGTCGGAGAAAACGAGAGGTCGCTTCCCGAGTCAATCTTTAGTGCCAGCCGCAAAGTCATGGCTGTCGAAACGCTTCGAAGAAGCTATCGATTGTCAGGCCAGGCGCTGGGTGATTATGTAAATCGTGAGTTTTATAACGACCGAATTGTATTTGAGCCTTCCTTAGAACGTTATCTGGGACGTATAAATGCAAAACTCGAACTTGTCGAACAGCCAACCGCTAGCAATCCTGAGAGTTTAGATGCTGAGGTTTCGAAGACAACAGAGTTGATTTTCAGCCACGCTCGCTGGAACCCGCAGGATTCGCTGTTAGTTGCAACCGCCAGCACCAAACATGCTGAAAGGCTCAATCAATCGGTGGAACTTGGTATGAAAGACAGAGCTGACCTAGCTGAGTTTTTTGAAGGGCATGGCCGAGAGAAATTCGAAATTACTACTATTCAGGACCTAGCCCACAGAATTGCCGACCGAGTAATCTTTTCGATTGGCTTTGGTAAGGACACCTTAGGAGCTACCCCAAAGTCTTTGGGGTTTGTCTCGCATCCAGACGGCAATCGGTATCTTGCCAATACTTTGGTATCGGCCAGGAAACATATCACGGTTGTGAGTGCTCTAACTGCTTCAGACCTTTCCGACCCAGGCGTTATTGGTTCCGATGCCCTACGCGACATGATTTCAGAGATAGCTAATCCTAAGCTCAGAGTTTTTGACGCTGATGTTAACCCGATGATTGCCGATCTTGCCATTCGCCTAACTAAGCTCGGGGTCACAACTAGAACCAACTTCTCGCCCCGACTTAAGCTGGTGGCTTCAGTGGGAGACAAAGCTGCAATTGTGGAGCCAGACTGGGGACTGCTGGGGTATAACCTTTCCGAACGTCACAGACTTCGCCCAATGATTCTTCGGGCGATGGGCTGGGATTACATCAGGGTTCCAAGCTTTGAGCTTTTCGCCGATCCAGAAAGGGTCGCGCAACGAATTGCGATTCAACTTGGGATTGAACTGTCTAAGAAACCGCAGGCGCTTTTTGAACTGGAGCCTAAAGCTTTTGAGGACACCGCTTCGGCTTGGGGTGATCCAGAAGATTCCAATGATCAGAGGCTTCGAGAAGACAAGCCCCCGCACTGGGGCTAGTCAGGTTTTTTGGTCTCGGCGGTAGAACCACCCGAGTCCCTAGAGTCGTTTCGATAAAAACCGGATCCCTTAAAGCTCACGCCAAGTTGACCAAAAACTTTGCGAAGCTCCCCGCCACACTCCGGACAAACAGTTTCGGGTTCGGCAGAAAACTCTTGCCATAACTCATAGCTGTGCTCGCAAGCCTTGCAAACGTAGCTGTAGGTCGGCATTGGGAAATCTCTCGCTTTGGTGGGGAAGTACTTCGACTTTACCGCGTCGAGTGAAGCTTTAGAATCCGGCTTTGAGTCACAGCAAAATCAACTGCCCGGTCGTGAGGCTCATCGGGGAGGTCGGACACGAATTCGGTGTCATAAACCACCGCGGCAACGCTCCCAGAAAAATCTGCTAGATAGCGATCGAAAAAACCTCCACCGCGCCCAAGTCGGATGCCTTGCTGGTCGACTGAAAGAGCCGGGGCAATAATCAGGTCAAGTTCGTTGTGATCAACTGCCTCCCCCATCGGCTGCAAAAAACCTAGGGCAGTTGACTCAAGTGGCCCTTCTAAATTAAGGAACTCCATACTGGATTCGGAGCCTATTCTTGGAGCGGCTAAAAACAGGCCAGCCGCTTTCGCCTGCATTACAAAGATATCAGTGGCTGGCTCTGAACCAAACGAAAGGTAGACGCCAACCCGTCGAGCATCGACCTGCTCGCACAGCGCTAACAGCATTTTTCCAAAAGCCCCAGCAGTTTCCTTTGCCAGCGCTGAGCTTCGATGAGACAGAGCTGACGCCCTCAGTCTTGCCTTAAGGTCCGTCACATTCTCAGTCATGCCACTAATCTAGCCATCGTGGCAACTTCTCCGATACTTGTTTATGGTGACGTCAAACTTCGCGTTGCCAAGATGCGTGATTCCAAAGAGCTCGAGAAACTGATTCTTGGAAATCGTCCCTGGCTTCGCCCGTGGGAAGCTACAAATCCGCAGGGGCCAAACTCTTTCGCCATCAAGACGCAGCTTCGAAGCTTGCTTCGTCAACTAGACGACCAATCCGGGATGCCATTCGTTATTGAGGTTAAAGGACAGGTTCAAGGTCAGTTGAACGTTGCAAACGTGATGTACGGATCGGTTTCCTCAGCGGTGCTGGGATATTGGATTAGTCCTGAATCAGCCGGCAGAGCGGTAATGCCAACCTCCGTTGCACTAGTGACTGACTATTTGATGAATGAAGTTGGACTGCATCGCGTGGAGATAAACATTAGACCGGAGAACACGGCATCGCTAAGAGTCATACAGAAGCTTGGATTTAGGTATGAAGGATTGAAGCAACGCTACATACACATCAACGGTGACTGGCGAGATCACTATATTTTTGCGCTTACGAAAGAGGAGCTTCCAGAAGGTCTTCTCAATATTTTTGTCGCCGGAACCGTCACAACGCAAAAATATCCTTGGAATTGATAAAAACAACACGCCCAATCAAATCCACGACACGCCGCGGTATCTTCTCTAACTTTGTTACATGGATCAAAGCGCAGCACTCGGGGGAGCAATGATGTTAGTCATTGCTGTTTTGTTTGTTGTCGTATTTATCCCGTCCTGGTTTCAAAATCGAGTTAATCGAGCACACAACCGTCAAGGTGCGGCTGAGTTAAGAAAACAGGGCAAAGATGTGAAGTCTTCATCTAACCGGCCGGTTGCCTCAAAGCTTAGGCTGGCAGCCGACAGGTTAAGAAGACTTGTGAAAACCAAAAACACGATGTCGGTTTTGGCGGTTCTGGCTTTAGCCGGATCTGCCACGTCGGCGTTTTTCGCTTTTCAGGCCCCGTTACTTTTTGTAGCGACCGGGTTTGGTTTGCTAGTGGGGATGTTCACGGTACTGGTAGCGCTAAAAGCTTCCAGTGAGATTCGAAAGTTGCTGATTGGGGTTGCCATGTCGAAAACCGAAATGACAGTCAACCTTTCCAAGTCCTGGAAAGAACCTGTTCTTTCAAGTATTGGCACGGACAGCAACCCTAGAGCCTGGACTCCAAACCCGCTACCCTCACCTACATATACAAGTCGAATGGGTGAGCTCGAAATCCCGAATGTTGCGTCCGTGACCGAAATTAACCAAACGGGGAAGAATTTCGACACGCAAGATCAAATAAACAAGATTTTGCGTAAACGACGCGCTACCGCATAATTTCGTGCTACATCGCTAGACTTAATTCAATCTAAGTAGGAGAGCAATTGAACGCAGTAGACCGCATCAAGAAAATATTCCGAGAAAACGCACAGCCAGTTTCGAAGGCAGTGGGCAACCTTGCTCACGACATTGTCACTGAAACTGCAGCTGAAGTAGAAGAGGTAAAAAAAATGGCCGTAGCCAAGAAAAAGACCGCAGCAAAGCGTAAGCCAGCTGCAAAGAAGGCAGTAGCTGCTAAGAAGCCTGCTGCTAAGAAGACTGCAGCAAAGCGCAAGCCTGCTGCGAAGAAGACTGCAGCTAAGAAGCCTGCTGCGAAGAAGACTGCAGCTAAGAAGCCAGCTGCGAAGAAGACTGCAGCGAAGCGCAAGCCAGCTGCGAAAAAAGCAGTAGCTGCTAAGAAGCCAGCTGCAAAGCGTAAGCCAGCAAAGCGCAAGCCAGCTGCG
>WLGB01000016.1 GCA_009703455.1 Actinomycetota bacterium | reverse complement strand
TGTTGGCATGGCAACAAACATTCCGCCACACAACCTACGCGAAGTTGCCGAGGGTGCCATCTGGTCTCTCGAGAACCCAGAAGCCACCCAAGAGGAACTTCTTGACGCCTTGATGCAGCGCATCAAGGGACCAGATTTTCCAACTGGTGCAGAGATTATTGGTAAGCGAGGAATCGAAGACGCTTATAGAACCGGCCGCGGCTCAATCACGATGCGCGCAATCGTTAGTGTCGAAGAATTACAAAGCAGAACTTGCCTGGTTGTTACCGAGCTTCCGTACCAAGTAAACCCTGACAACCTGGCACAGAAAATCGCCGAGCTAGTTAAGGAAGGCAAGCTAACCGGTATTGCTGACATCAGGGATGAAACCTCTGGGCGCACCGGACAGCGTCTGGTGATTGTTCTCAAAAGAGATGCCGTGGCCAGGGTTGTTCTCAACAACTTGTATAAGTACACGCAGCTTCGGGAAAACTTCTCAGCCAACATGCTGGCTCTAGTTGACGGAGTCCCAAGGACACTTTCATTGGACGGATTCATCTCCAATTGGGTCGATCACCAGGTTGACGTCATTGTTAGAAGAACAAACTTCAGACTCAAAAAAGCTGAAGAGCGCGCACACATACTTCGCGGCTATCTAAAAGCACTCGATGCCCTGGATGCAGTAATTGCCCTTATTCGCAAGAGCGCAACTGCGGATGACGCTAGAGACGGCTTAATTAAACTGCTCAAAATAGACGAGCTGCAAGCTCGCGCTATTTTGAACATGCAGCTAAGACAACTTGCTGCCCTCGAACGTCAGAAGATCATTGACGAAGCAGCAGCTTTAGAACTTGAAATCAAGGAATACGAATCCATTATTGCCTCTCCTAAGAAGCAGCGAGAGATCATCAAGACTGAGCTTGAGGAAGTTGTTTCTCGCCACGGGGATGATCGAAGAACAGCCCTTCAAGCGGGAGATGGAGACGATGTCTCAACCGAAGACTTGATTCCTGAAGAGGAAATGGTTATCACAGTCACACGCGGTGGCTACATCAAACGAACCAAGAGCACCAACTACCGCAGTCAGCACCGCGGTGGTAAGGGTGTCAAGGGAGCATCGCTTCGTGCCGACGACGTTGTGTTGCACTTTTTTGTAACCACCACCCACCACTGGCTACTTTTTTTCACGAACAAGGGCAGGGTTTATCGCGCCAAGGCTTATGAGGTTCAAGAAGCAGGAAGAGATGCCAAGGGTCAGCACGTTGCTAACTTGTTAGCTTTGCAACCTGACGAGCAGATTGCTTCGATCCTGGACATCAAGGATTACAGCAAGGCGCCATACCTGGTTCTTGCCACCCGAACCGGTCTTGTGAAAAAGACGGAGCTTGAGGCTTACGACACCCCGCGCTCTGGAGGCATCATCGCCATCAAACTAAAAGGTGACGACGAGGTTGTTGCCGCGATGTTGGTTTCTGAAGCCGATGACCTATTGCTGGTTTCACGCAAGGGAATGTCAATCAGATTCTCAGCATCTGACGAATCACTTCGTCCGATGGGTCGAGACACCTCAGGAAACATCGGCATGAACTTCCGAAAAGACGACATCCTGCTTTCGGCAACAGTAATCAACGACATAGATGATTCCTACGTCTTTATTGCCACCGAAGGCGGCTACGCCAAGAGAACAGCCGTGGATCAATATCGACCTCAAAAGCGCGGTGGTTTGGGCATAAAGGTTGCCAAACTGGAGGAAAAACGCGGTGATTTGGTGGGTGCCATCATATGTTCAGAATCTGACGAGGTGCTAGTTGTGCTAGCTAGCGGTAAAGTTGTCAGGTCAGCTGTCAGTGAGGTTCCAGCCAAGGGTCGGGACACCATGGGAGTGGTCTTCGCCAGATTCGATGAGGCGGACTCGGTTATTGGACTTGCAAAGAATTCAGAGCGCAACTTGGAAGGTGCAACAGAAGAATGAGTGATGCCCAGTCAAGAAAAAGTAGATTCGGATATCGAGCACCCGCAGCCCAAAAGCAGGTCCAGCTAAAGCTAGTGAAGATTGAAGTTTGGTCGGCCATCAAGGCGGGATTCTTTATTACTTTTGCAGCTGGCATTGCAACCTTGGTTGGCTTTTTTGCCATCTGGCTAATCGTTGGTCAGATCGGTCTTTTCGCTTCCCTAAACTCTTTGCTAGCCGGAGTGTTCGGTGATGGTGGTGTTGACATAGAGCAAGAACTATCTTTACCTCGAGTGATGTCTTTTGCCGGCACCTTGGCAATCGTGAACATTATTTTGGGAACAGCTTTAGCGGGCATCTACGCAATGATCTTCAACGTGATTGGCAGAATCACTGGCGGTATAGCAGTTAGCTTCACAAACAACTAAACAGATTCACCCAGGCTCCAAAAGGTTTGAGCATCCATTTTGGATGCATTAGACTCAATGAAGCTCTATGGGCCTATAGCTCAGGTGGTTAGAGCGCTTCACTGATAATGAAGAGGTCGGAGGTTCAAGTCCTCCTAGGCCCACCAGGAAGCCTCGAGTCAGTTGAGGGTTCCAAAATGGGGACTTAGCTCAGTTGGTAGAGCACCTGCTTTGCAAGCAGGGGGTCAGGGGTTCGACCCCCCTAGTCTCCACGAAGTAAAAAACTCCTCCTAGAAATAGGGGGAGTTTTTTGCTTAATTCTTTTATGACAAAACAAGTGTAAGCCAGACCAAATTTCAGCCACTGACATGTGAAGTGGGCTTAGCTTTGAAAGCGTTTAGCTACTTCTTTTGGTTCTTCACAATCACTATGGCAATTGAGGCAATTGTCACAGCTATGAAGCCAATTAGAATTGCGATTCCTTGAGGCTCTGGCATGTCTACAGACTACCCACTTTGTTTAGCTAGAAAGTCGAATCCGTGAAGAAGCAATCTAAAATTGGAGAAAATTATGCTAAAAATAGCCTGATTTATAGTCTGGAAATTAATTCAGTACCCCTATAACCCAAGTGTCATCAGGGGTAGTGGTTTCATCTAGTCTCCACGAAGTAGAAAACTCCTCCTAGAAATAGGAGGAGTTTTTTACAACTTTGCGGCCCGAGATCAAGACCGCTTGCGGTCGGACTGCCTTTATCGAATCCCTCAGCGGGTTTCAATCCAGCTCCGGGAAAACCAGTAAAATAACATCTCTAAATCCAAATTGGAATCCGCCTCCAGAGCGCGAATCTGAATGCTTGCCTAGTTTTCGAGAATAGGCTTCAGTCATGACTAAGTCCAAATCATTCGCAAGTAAAGCAAACAATTTCCTAGACATCCTGGGGGGCAAGATAACTACCGCCGTTGGAACGATGTGGGCGGCCATCGCCTTTTCGTTATTAGCCCTGGTTTCACTACCAGCGGCCCTGTCCTCTGGCAATAGTGTCGTGATTGTCTCCTGGGTCGCCCAGACGTTTTTGCAACTGGTGCTGCTACCAATAATCATGGTTGGGCAGGCTGTTCAGGCAAGGAAGACCGAAAAGCGTGATAACGAAACTCATCAAGCGGTTATGGAAGCTCATAAGGAAACCCAGCAAATACTCCGCGAACTCCACCAGAGACAATCTGGACAATAAATAGCAAGGAACCCAACGAGGAAACAACAGGTCAAAGTCGCCCTAAACTTTTCAGACTGCAAGTCATAACCGAGTTCCTAAACCCTTAGTCCACACAAGGAAAGTCCCCCTTCAAGAATGGAGGGGGACTTCTTGCTTTTGCCAGGCCCTAGATTAGAAACATGTGTGGGCGCTTTGCAATGGAAGAAATGCTAAATGACATGGTCGCGGAGTTTGGCCTCAGGGAGTTTCCGGACCGAGAACTACCCCTTGACTGGAACATCAAACCAACTCAAGATGTTTACATCATCAAGAATGATTCCCTGGAAGTAGCTTCCTGGGGACTCATTGCACCATGGAGTAAATCAAACCAGGAGGCTTCGAAGAGTCAGTCAATTGCCATCAACGCAAGATCAGAAACTGTTCACCAAAAACCAACATTTCGAAATGCTTTCAAAAAATCTAGGTGTCTGATTCCAGCAAGTGGTTATTTTGAGTGGGCAACAGAGTTGGGGTTTTATAAACCTAGACAACCAATTTATGTTTCCCGCGAAGACGGCAAGCCATTGGCATTTGCAGGAATTCAGGATCGCTGGGTGTCTCCAGAGGGTGTCATTCGAAGCAGCGTAGCAATTATCACCAGGGATGCAGTTGGTGAATTGGCAAAAGTTCATCATCGTATGCCGATGTTTCTGCCACGGGATAGATGGGAAGCCTGGATGGATCCCGCCTTACAAGACGTTAATACTGTGCGTGCACTATTCGATAACTTCCAACCAGATGCGAACCTGAGGCACTGGCCAGTTTCCGATTCAGTGAACTCAATTCGAAACAGTGGTCCCGATTTGATTGAGCCTATTGAGGTTGTGCCTGAGACCCTGTTTTAGAAGTTACAAAGACTAGAAAGAATGTGATTCGGCAAGGAGACTAGTCTTTCCCCATGCGCAATCGTTGGATCCTGATTGGTTACCTCGGCCTGTTTTTCCTAATCGTGTCGTTTTATGATGCCTATGCCGATAATGACTTACTTGTGGTCGCCGCCGCCGCTATCATTTTGATTACTGGACTCATCGCCTGGGTCTGGTCAGTGCAGCCAAACAAGGACGACGAATGACGGAAAAAGTCAAAGGACCAGCAAGCTACTTCCCCTCCATCGAGGCTAAGTATGGAAAGCCAATAGATTTTTGGCTGAAGAAACTTGCTAAGTACAAAACCAAAACACACATGGAACAAGTTGCTTTTCTAAAGACCGAGCACGAGATGGGCCGTGGCCATGCCAACGCAATCGTTGCTTACTTTAGAGCTAGCCAAGGCAAGTAGCTAGTAGCGATCCTCACGCAGAACTTCAACATCGGAAATCCAGCAACTGCAGGCGTAGTGTGGGAAATAATCAGTTGAAAGTTTCTCGACTATTTTGTCGACGGTTTCTGGGTCTGTGACAATTTCAATCTTGATGTTTCCACCCTCCAGGTCACCATTTCTTTGGTTTCTAGGACCTGTTCCGTGGGCGTCAGTGATTGTGTATCCCTTGGCGCCAAGGGCCATAACGTCGCGTATCAGCCGTGATTCAAGTGCTGCTTCGCCAACGATTGTCACGAGCTTTCTTGTAGTGAACTTCAAAACCCCAACCCTTCAACAAATTGACCTACCGCTAACATAATCGGAATCCCAAAAATCAAATTGAATGGAAATGTTATTCCTAAAGAGGCTGTCAAGTAGACCCCTGGGCTTGCCTCCGGCAGGGCGAGCCTTACTGCAGCTGGTGCTGCAATATAAGAAGCAGAGGCTGAAAGGACGCCAAGTACAACAGAACCACCTAAGCCAAGTCCGGTAAGGGAACCAACAACGACTCCAAGAGTTCCAGCTACCAGCGGGAATCCCAAACTAAAGGCAACGAGTCCAAGACCTGCCTGCTTCACATCCGGCAATCTTCTTCCTGCAACAATCCCCATCTCCAGTAAGAAAAGCGTCAGGACTCCAGTGAAAAGTCCTCCAAACAGTGGCTGAACTTTTTCGTAGCCGGTCGAGCCAGTGATTAGTCCAAGCACTAATCCACCGGCAAGTAACACGATGGATTTTGAAGTCAGAATCTCTTTCAAGGACTCACCCCAATCAAGCCCTCTTCCAAGCCCACGACTTGCCAGCAGCAAACCTACGACGATGCCAGGGATTTCCAAAATTGCAAGAAGTGTTGTGACAAAACCCTCGTATTCAATTTGTTGTGATTCAAGAAAGATAAGGGCGGCGGAGAAGGTCACCAGAGAAGTGGAACCAAAGTGCGCTGCCAGCGCTCCGCGATTGATGGTGTCTAGTTTGGTGATTTTGCCAACCACCCAAAACGCCAGCAGTGGAATGATAATTCCAAGAGCAAGTGTGCCGAGGATTGGGAGTGATACTTCCGCAACGTCAGCCTCGGAAAGCGCAACTCCTCCTTTGATTCCAATTCCAAGCAGCAAGTAGATCGAAAGCGATTGATACAAAGCCTCTGGTAGACGGAGGTCAGATTTCACCGCAACTGCCACTAGACCTAAAACAAAGGCCAGGACAGGGGCTGACGTGGCGTTGATGAGTGCAGCCTCTAGAAACAACGGCCCCTCCTAAGCTGGAAATTTATTTCCCGAATTCAGATTCTAGTATAGGGGTAGTAAAGGGCTAGCGGTTGCCCAATTCACCCAAGGCGGCTATCAGCTGACCCACTGTTTTTCCATGGCTGGTCGAATGCCTGAGCGGGGCCTTTTTATTGATTTCGTAGTGGTTGTTGCGTCCATCTTTCGTCTTAGAAAGATAGCCGTCCTCAACCAGGTCACTTAGCAAGTTCACAACGGTGCGTGACGTAATCCCAAGGATTTGGGCAAGCTCGTCGATGGTGTAGTCCGGGTTTTGGTCCAACGCGAGCAAGACGTGAGCGTGATGGCTCAAGAGCGTCCAACTGCGGCTCATCGCGATCCTTTCTTTCCGGCCTTGGGATAACCAATGACCTAAAGTCTATTGCTCGCGAGTTGTAGTCAAGCGGCCATACTTAGTTCCATGACCATTTGCACTGTGATAGCTACCTTCGAGCCCAAGCCCGAGCACCGAGACACCGTAAGAAAGTTACTTCTCGAGCAGGCGGTAATCGTAAGAGGGGAGCCTGGTTGTGAATATTATGATCTCTACGACCAGGTAAACGGGAATCTGGTTTTTGTTGAGGCCTGGACAACTAGGGAACTGTGGATGATCCACAACGAAGCAGAAACAGTAAAGACAATCAACGAAGGCGTTGCAGGAAAGCTTATTAAACCAGTCTTGGTTCAGGAGCTTTACTCCGCCAACTAAACACTCAATATAGGCTTTGTATACTGGACGAAGACCTAGAGAGAAGACGAAGAGATGACCGAACAACCCCCTCAAGAACCAACCAAGAAATTCAAGGGCCTCCCAACCTGGCTTTGGTTTGTGGGTACTTTCGGCATTGTCAGCTTGCTCGGAAACATTGTCTTCGGCGGCAACACCTGGATTACTTCCAGTGCGAACTTTATTGAAAACACAATCTATGAGTTACAGCTCGAGGAAGATCACTCTCAGGATGCATTTTGTCTATCCGGTACAGTCTCTGAAATAGATAAGGACAACACCCTTACTGTTGTAACCGAGGCAGAATCACTAGTTGGAACAACCTCAAGCGCCATAGGCTATGCCTCTACAACCGATGTCACCGAAGAACTAGCAAATGCTATCAACATTGTTCGAGAGTCTGGAGCCCAGTACTTGACCCTAGGGGAAAGAATTCTCACGGCCAAGGAATGCCAAGATGCAACTTATGAGTATCTAATGGAGGACTTCGGAAACTCGCTTGTGGACATGGGAAATAACTTCGGTCAGTGGGACCCAGAAACTTTGGCTAACGACCCCGTACTTCTTATAACCGTGATGCCTTTGATCGAGACCGCAGCTACGAAGGCACGGGCGATTCTCACTTACGTTGAGACCTTAAAGTAGCCTTCTTAGCAATCAGGTCTTTGTAAAGAACTATGGTTCTCTTACTGATTTCACTTTGATACAACCATTTGTTGTCAGCCAGTAGTTCACGTTTGGTGTGGCCTTCGGCAATTTGCCTGTTGGCGAGCTTGATGGTCTTGGCAAGCCCACCGATAGTTCCGGTTTTATCTAACCAATTGCTGTCACCTGGCAACTCAGCCGCAATTAGAGGGTCGCACAGCAACGTTGGTGTTCGAACAGCGGCTGATTCATAAACAGTCAAACCTTGAGTTTCAAAGCCGATGCTGGTCTGCATAACAACATCGGCGTCAGCAAAGACCTGAAGAATTTCTCGGTGCGGCAACTTCCCTTGGAACTTCACTCTTTTGGAAAGACCCCTTGCTCTAACCAGATTTTTTGCGGCGTTTTCTAGCGGCCCAAAGCCGTATATTCCTAAAGTAGCGTTGGTCTTTGCTTTAGCGAAGGCCTCAATGGCTTGAAGAATTCTCTTCTCGGGCTGCATTCTTCCAGCCCAAACGAAGTGCACTGGTTTTTGTGGAACAGTAGCCTGGCGCTTGATGCCAGAAAGCAAATCATCATCTACGCCGTTGATAACGACCTCTATTTCCGATGCGACCCCGTGGTCTTTCAGCCGACTGGCGAAATGAAAAGAAGGGGCAAGGACCTTGTCCACCGTTTTGTGAACAAAGGCCATGTACTCAAAAGCGGTCCAGACCTTTGGGCGGTTCGGAATCTTCAGAAAGTGAGCGTATTGCCAGGTAAAGAACCTGAGCAGAATAATCTTCATCGGCTTGCCGATAAGTTTGTTGGCCATCACGTCAATGTTGGTGTGGGAGGTGTAAACCAGGGGGAGATTTCTTGACCTTGCCAATTCCGTTGCCAGGCTCGCCGCAGCAAAATCGCCCTGAAGGTGAACCAAGTCATACTTTTCCGACTCGTGTTGTTGCTGGCAGAACTTGGCAGCCCTACGAAGTGACCAGACAACTGAATATTCGCGTCCAAAGCTAACGTAGCTGGAAGGTAAAACTTTGATGTCGGGGTCGGCAACGGCGCGTTTTGACTTGGGCGCAAAGACCGTGACTCGAACGCCGTTCTGACCCAGATACTTTTTCTGCAGCATTACTGAGGTTTGAACACCACCTAGAGAATGCGGGTGCTGATCCATGAACAGTGCGATGTGCAAAAAGGACCTTCTCCGCGAGGGGGCATTAACCAACTAGACAAATATAGCCTCTGGCGACTTAGACTCAGAACATGACAATCAAAGACTTAGAACTAACCATGTTGAATGGCTCCAAAGCGACCTTTGCAGATTTTGCGGACAAAGTAGTGCTTGTGGTGAATGTTGCCTCTCGCTGTGGGCTCTCGCCTCAGTATGAAGCGCTGGAAGCTATGCATAAGAAATATGCCGACCGTGGCTTCACCGTTCTGGGAATGCCCTCCAATCAGTTCCTGCAGGAACTTAGCAATTCAGAAAAGATAGCAGAGTATTGCTCAACGAACTGGGGAGTCACCTTTCCGATGACCGAGAAGGTAAAGGTCAACGGCAAAAACGCCCACGATCTTTATAAGGAGCTAACTAAAACCAAGGACGCCTCTGGAAACGCAGGCCCAGTTGCCTGGAACTTTGAAAAGTTTGTGGTGCTCCCAAATGGGTCTATTCACCGCTTCCGACCAACGGTAAAGCCTGATGCACCTGAGATCATCGCCCTTATCGAATCGAACTTGACTAGCTAAAAATATTGATTGGGTAAAAAACCCGGCGTTAAGAGCGCGCAGCGAACCCGCCGGCTATCTCCAAAATAGTCAAAGCACCCAGTCGAATTGTTCGACCGTCGGCGCTGTCTGCCAAAGCGTCAATTTCTGTTATGTCCACAGACCTAACCTGCTTCGCTTTTCCAACTAGAAAAGCAAACTGCCTAAGCTCATCGGCTGATATTCCGCCAGGAGCAGCAGCCGGGCAAGCCGGTACAAACGACCTGTCACAAACATCCATGTCGATGTCAACGTGCAGCTTCTTGTCCTGAAGTTTTGATAATGTCTCATCCATTACAGAATCAGCGGTTCTGTTTCGAAGGGTAGCTCGAGATATGACATGAATGCCTAGCTCTTTGGCGCGCGAGGCGTATTGTGGCGAATTAGAAAAGTCATTGATTCCAATTTGAACGATGCTTGTTCCGGGAAGTCCGGCTTCAACAAGTCTTCGCACCGGAGAGCCATTTGACACCCCATCACGAAGATCGTGATGAGCATCAAATGTAATAAGCCCTGCGCTTGGAAGATCATCACCAAACACTCCACGCATAACCGCGTAAGTAATTGAGTTGTCGCCACCAAGAGCGATTGAAAGTCTGGAATTGTCACTTACTTTTTTAGCAAGGTCCATGGTCATAATTTCACCGTCTGGGGAGTCAGGGGTTTCCGAGTCACCATAGTCAGCAAAGGAAAGCTCTCTTAGATCTTTGTCTTGGGTCGAGCTATAAGTGGAGTACCTGGCAAGGGCAACTCTGATTTCCGCGGGAGTGGCATTTGCCCCAGTTGCTGACAGCGAGGTTTCCGAGGCTAAAACACCAAATAGACCCAGGTCGCAGTGGCCTGCCCCTGCTTGCTCTAGCAAGCTAGCGGCCCTCGGCCATAGAGCGTCTTCGCTCACTTGGGGTCCAATCTGGCAAAACGTGTAAGTGATTTGAGATTACCCTGTTAGCAGGAGTTTATAAACATCGATGTTGATGGAGAAGAAAATGACCACATTCACCCGTGGAGATCTGCACGCCGCTACCGGTTCAACTTTGACCGCCAAGGGCTGGGGTCAAGAAGCAGCGCTTCGGATGCTGCACAACAACCTCGACCCTGCAGTTGCAGAGCATCCAGAAGAACTGATTGTCTATGGCGGTAGCGGAAAAGCTGCCCGCAACTGGGCAAGCTTTGACGCGCTGGTAAAAACGCTGACCAATTTAGAAAATGACGAGACCATGCTGGTTCAGTCCGGAAAACCAGTTGGTGTTTTTCGTACGCACGAGTGGGCTCCGAGAGTAATTCTTGCTAACTCCAACCTTGTTGGCGACTGGGCCAACTGGCCAGAATTTCGAAGACTCGAGCAATTGGGTCTGACTATGTATGGGCAGATGACCGCAGGGTCATGGATATACATCGGCACTCAAGGAATTCTTCAAGGAACTTACGAAACTTTTGCAGCAGTAGCTGCGAAGCGCTTTGGTGGAACACTTGCTGGAACTCTTACTTTGACCGGCGGCTGCGGCGGAATGGGTGGAGCCCAACCACTTGCAGTGACGATGAACGAGGGAACCTGTCTAATTGTCGACGTTGATGAATCAAGACTTAGAAGAAGAATCCAGGACCGCTACCTCGATGAGCTAGCTGACAACCTTGACGATGCAATCGTAAGAGTGCTCAAGTACAAGGCTGAGAAAAAAGCCATCTCCGTTGGCCTTGCTGGCAACGCCGCAACTATCTTCGCTGAGCTCCTAAAGCGCGATGTTCCCATTGACATCGTCACCGACCAAACTTCAGCTCATGACCCGCTTTATTACGTCCCGGAGGGCGTCTCAGTCGAAGACGCAAGAGCCATGGCCGAAAAGGACCCTGCAGATTTCACCATTCGCGCCGAGGCCGCCATGGCAAAGCACGTGGAGGCGATGGTCGGCTTTATGAATAAAGGAGCCGAAGTCTTCGACTACGGCAACTCAATTCGCGATGAGGCCAGAAAAGGCGGCTTCAAAGACGCCTTCAAGTTCCCAGGGTTTATCCCGGCATACATCAGACCGTTGTTCTGTGAAGGAAAAGGGCCCTTTAGATGGGTTGCACTTTCCGGAGATAAGAAAGACATATACAGAACCGACAAGGCGATCCTTGAGCTGTTCCCAGAAAACGAACATCTACACCGCTGGATCAAGATGGCCGGCGAACGCGTTCAGTTCCAAGGTCTTCCTGCAAGAATCTGTTGGCTTGGTTATGGTGAGCGTGACAAGGCCGGAGCCGTGTTCAACGACCTCGTTAAAAAAGGTGAAGTCTCAGCTCCGATTGTTATCGGACGAGACCACTTGGATTGTGGATCGGTTGCATCTCCTTACAGGGAGTCAGAAGCCATGCTAGATGGTTCAGATGCCATCGCCGACTGGCCACTGCTAAATGCGATGATCAACGTGGCATCTGGTGCCTCTTGGGTTTCCATTCACCACGGTGGTGGAGTTGGAATTGGAAGATCCATCCACGCTGGTCAAGTGTCAGTTGCCGACGGAACAGATCTTGCAGCTGAGAAACTAAATCGTGTTTTGACGAACGACCCTGGCATGGGAGTGATTCGCCACGCTGACGCCGGATACAAGGAAGCAGAAGGCGTCGCAAGAGCCAAGCACGTTCATGTGCCAATGCTCGATACCGAATAAAAATGTCTCTGGCAATAACAAACATCGGTTCTCTTGCAACCTGTGACGAGAATCTTGGCGCAGGGCTTGCAGGCGAAATCCAAAACGCAGCAATTGTCATTGATGGCGGAATCATTTCGTGGGTTGGGAAAGCAGGCGAAGTCCCTGCTGCTGACGAACAAATCGACGCCGAGGGCAAAGCCGTAATTCCAGGCTTTGTCGACTCTCACGCGCATTTGCTTTTCGCAGGTGAGCGCGCCAAAGAATTTGCAGCTCGCATGAGCGGCGAGAAGTACTCAGCCGGCGGAATTAAGTCAACTGTTTCACACACTAGAGCGGCATCTGATAAAGACCTCGAGCAAAACCTAATTCATCTAATCGGCGAGCTGACCAATTCCGGAGTCACTACTTTTGAAACTAAATCAGGCTACGGCCTATCGGTAAAAGATGAATTGCGATCTTTGGAAATTGCCAAGTGTCACACCCAAGAAACCACATTTCTGGGAGCCCACGTTGTTCCGGAGGATTTCGCGGGGCGAGCAGACGACTACGTCGAACTTGTAAAAGGAGAAATGCTTGATGCTGTCGCGGGCAACGCTAAGTGGATAGATGTATTTTGTGACGAAGGCGCTTTTGATATTGATCAATCTCGAGAAATACTTCGAGCTGGAATAGCCAAAGGCTTAGCCCCAAGAATACACGCGAACCAATTGGCCGCCGGGGGCGGTGTGCAACTTGCAGTTGAACTAGAGTGTGCGTCGGCCGATCACTGCACACATCTTTCAGATAATGACATCGAAGCACTGGCAGGAAGCAACACAGTTGCAACGCTTTTACCGGGTGCCGAATTTTCAACACGGGCAGTTTACCCAGATGCCAGGAGATTGTTTGCTGCCGGTGCAACTGTTGCTTTGGCAACTGACTGTAACCCAGGCTCTAGCTACACGACCTCGATGCCGTTTTGTATTGCGGTTGCTATTCGAGACATGCACTTCACACCTGAGCAAGCGCTCTGGTCCGCAACTATGGGTGGAGCAAACGCCCTGAGGCGCGAGGACATCGGATCTCTAAGCGTCGGAAAATCAGCAGATTTGGTGATGCTAAACGCGCCAAGTTTTATTCACCTGGGATATCGCCCAGGTGTGGACCTAATCAACAAAGTAATCAAAGACGGAACTATCCGCTACGAGGAGAACAAATGAGTATCACATTAAATTCAAGCGGACTAACAATGGAGCAAGTAGTTGAGGTAGCAAGAAATGGTGCCAAGGTAGAAATCGCTAGCGAGGCAATCCAAAAGATGGCAACAACTCGTGCCCACATCGAATCGCTTGCTAAAGCAGAAACTCCGGTCTATGGAATTTCTACTGGCTTTGGTGCACTCGCTAATAGACATATAGCCCCAGTAGATCGAGTCCAACTTCAAAAATCTCTCATTCGCTCACACGCTGCCGGCATGGGCGACCCAGTTGAAAAAGAAGTCGTTCGAGCACTGATGCTCCTTCGAATAAAGACTTTGGTCAGCGGAAGAACCGGGGTACGACCAGAACTTGCCACTACCTACGCGCAGCTTCTAAATGCCAACATCACTCCAATCGTTCACGAGTATGGCTCACTCGGTTGCAGCGGAGATCTTGCGCCACTTGCCCACTGCGCTCTTGTTCTAATGGGTGAGGGTCGAGCAGTCGGACCAGACGGCTTAGAAAAGCCAGTCCCAGAGTTGCTAAAAGCTGCAGGAATAAACCCAATTGAACTTCGAGAAAAAGAAGGCCTAGCGCTTATAAACGGCACCGACGGAATGCTCGGGATGCTGATTCTTGCCCTGCAAGATCTAAATAAAATTCTTGACCAGTCGGATGTCATTGCCGCGATGAGCGTTGAGGCACTTATGGGAACAGACCAAACCTTCAGACCAGAACTTCATGAGCCGCTTCGTCCTCACCCAGGCCAAGCTCAAAGCGCCGCCAACATGTTTGCCGCCCTCAAAGGCTCGGAAGTTGTGGCGTCTCATAAAACAGGTGACGACAAAGTCCAGGACGCTTACTCACTGCGTTGCGCACCGCAGGTTTCAGGTGCGGTGCGAGACACGCTCTCGCATGCCTCGATGGTGGCAACTCGAGAACTGGCTGCAACAATCGACAACCCTGTTGTGTTGGATTCTGGTGAAGTGACATCAAATGGTAACTTCCACGGAGCACCGGTTGGCTACGTACTGGATTTCTTGGCAATCGCAGCAACTGATTTGTCTTCAATCTCAGAGCGCCGAACAGACCGCTTCCTTGACAAGTCCAGGTCATCAGGCCTGTCGCCATTTCTTGCAGGAGATGCCGGAGTGGATTCTGGATTGATGATTGCTCAATACACCCAAGCTGCACTGGTTTCTGAAAACAAAAGACTGTCTGTTCCGGCAAGTGTGGATTCGATTCCCTCTTCTGCAATGCAAGAAGACCACGTCTCGATGGGGTGGCACGCTGGAAGAAAGCTTAGAAAAGTTGTGGACAATGTTCGTCGCGTAATTGCTATTGAACTTGTCACAGCCGCCAGAGCTTTGGAAATGCGAGCACCGCTAAAACCTGCCCCGATTACAGGTGCTTTACTTGCCCAACTTCGAAAAGAAGTTCCTGGAGTTGGCCCAGACCGCTTCTTAGCCCCAGAGCTTGAAGCGGCCGAAAAACTGCTCAAGCATTAGGAAATAAGCCAATTTCAATCAAAAGCCAGAACTAGCTCTAGGGCCTTTTGCTGAGAACCGAGTCAGCCGCTCGATTCAGTATTGACCTGGCGAGTCTGTAATCCAACCTTCTTCGCCTTTTGCCGCTTTTATCATTTCCCTTGAATGGTGCAAGGACCAAATCGCTGGAGGCTCCTCGAATAGAATTTAGATCGAGGTTTGCCTCCGATATCAGCTCTTGAATTTTGTTGTCTTCGATACCTGGCACTTCTAGATAGGTCATAAGTCTTGATGATACAACTACGGATTCCGCTGGGTAATCAAAACTTGCAGCCGGCATGAATTCAATCGGGGATATTCCGTCGCTTCCATCAACAGCTCGAAGGCCTATCCGACCGGTTGGCTCATTGAACAAAATCTTTGTTTTGGTCTGTGACGATGATTTACGAAGATCAAGAATCTCCGGCAACTTTCCAATTAGCTTTTGACCGGTGTAGACGAGCGCTTCTTCGAGTAAATCTTTTCCAAAACAGGCAACCAGCGCCGGCGCATCGGTATCACAAAAAAGCTCATCTTGAATAACAACAGCGAGCTCAAGTCTGTCTTTTGGAAACGACGACAACAAAAAAGTCTCTGGAATAATTGCCACCACATAGTCGGACACAGCCAGAGCATTATCGAGGGCTATTTTGTATAAGTTCGTCTGAGTCGAATTCTCGAAATACTTAGCAACTAGCGATGAAACCCCTTTTCTTCTTGCCGAGTGATTGGCAAGGTATGGAGGGTTGGTCACGATAACTGCCTTACTTGGGTTTGGAATCTTTAACAGCGAATCGTTTATGGCCCACTTGGAGCCTTGCACGTCAAACCCATTTGTCTCAGAGACAAGTTTTGTTAGCTCTGCATCTTGGCTAACAGCAGTCAACAAATGACCATCACCAGCGAAGGGATCAAGTAATAAACCGTTAGATGCCTTCAGGGCCTTGGCCAAAAACTTACGAATCTCAGGGGTCAGCCAGGTTGACTGGGTGGTATAAAAAGAGCCCAGTGAGACTTTGGTCGCATCTATTTCAACAGTTTTGTTTTTTGCCTTTGACACCAGCATGCGACCAAGCGGTCTTATTGAACTCATGGCACAATAGTAACCATGACTTCACATACCCATGTAGCGACAATCAAAACCAACCTAGGAAGCATCAAGGTAAACCTTTTTGCTCTGCAGGCACCCAAGACAGTTGAGAACTTCATCGGCTTAGCCGATGGATCCATCGAATGGACTCATCCAAACCGAGGACCACAGCCAAAGGGAACCCCGCTTTACAGCGGCGTGATCTTCCACCGCATCATTCCTGATTTCATGATTCAGGGCGGTGACCCAACCGGAACCGGAATGGGCGGCCCAGGGTACAACTTCGGTGATGAGATTAACCAAGAACTCACCTTCAATGAGCCTTACAAGCTAGCTATGGCTAACGCGGGTCCTGGAACCAACGGATCACAGTGGTTTATCACTACCGTGCCTACCACTTGGCTTTTCGGTAAGCACACCGTATTCGGCGACGTTGTTGACCCAGACAGCCGAAAAGTTGTTGACAAGATTCAAGCTGTTGAAACCGGTCCTGGAGACAAGCCAATGGATGACGTCGTAATCGAGTCCATCAGCGTCGAAACAGTTTAGTTTTAAAACCCAGATGGCCAGATTGAAATCGGATCAGCCGAAAGTTACCGTCTCGCTGATAATGATCAATTTGGTCATTTGGCTTTTGCAGGTCATTCCCGGATCCTCCGTCACCACCACTCTTCTATACGCACCTCTTCTCACGGTGATAGAACCGTGGCGAATGCTAACGGCAGGCTTTGTTCATTCGCCCGATAGCCCTTGGCACATCCTGATAAACGTTTACTCGATTTACATCTTTGGTCGAGTCATCGAACCAATGCTTGGGCCAAGTAGGTTCCTAGTTCTTTACTTGGTTTCCATCTTTGGCGGATCAGCCATGGTGCTATGGCTAAGTGAACCGGTTGTGCCGGTAGTGGGTGCATCGGGAGCATTTTTTGGTCTTATGGGTGCCTACCTGATAATGCTTCGCGCAATCGGTGACAACTCAGGGCTTCTGGTTGGACTAATTGCCGTAAACCTGGCTTTTGGATTTATTGTGCCCGGAATATCTTGGCAAGGTCACCTCGGCGGCTTGCTAGCTGGAATGGCAGTCACAGCGGTTTACGCAAGAACTAGATACAAATCAGGCATCACGCAAAAGATACAAGTGCTCGGTGTTGTTGGTGTGATTGTTTTGGCAACAGTTGCTGGGGTAGTCTTCCGACTACCGATGGTGCTCTAAAGCTAGATTGACGGCTGGGAAATTACTTCCAGCGAGTCGACATCATGAAGCCGACCATCGCAATTCCAAATCCAATCAGGATGTTCCAGTTCTGAAGGTTTAGTGGGGTTGCGGCTCCCAATGGGAACTGGGCGCTGGTGACGTAGTAAGTGATGATCCAGATCAAACCAACAACCATGAAGCCAAACATCACCGGCTTAAACCAAACCGGATTTAGAGACTCTCCTGAGTCAGCCTGACTCTTGGCAGGCTTCGAGGTTTTCTTATTTGGCAGATTATTTAGTTCAGACATGACCACAATTCTACAACTAGGCTTGAAACAAATGACCAAAATTCTCGTGCTGGATAACTACGACAGCTTCGTTTACACGCTAAATGGCTACTTACAGCAGCTAGGCGCTGAAACCGACGTAATCAGAAACGACGCTATCTCACTGGAAGAATTACCTGCCCTGATGGCCAAATACGACGCTGTTTTAATCTCCCCAGGACCTGGAACCCCAGCTGACGCCGGGCTTAGCATCCCGGTAGTCAAAGAAGCCCTAAAGACCGATCAGCCAATCTTTGGCGTCTGTTTGGGTCACCAAGCAATCGCAGAGGCGATGGGAGCAACCGTTCAGTCTGCCGAAGAATTAATGCACGGTAAGACCAGTGACGTCGAACACGACAACAGTCTTATCTTCAAAGACGTCCCCAAATCTTTCCGAGCCACCAGGTATCACTCACTTGCAGTGCTAGATGGAACTGTTCCAGAAGATCTCATCGTGACCTCCAGAACTAAAGGCGGAGTCATCATGGGTTTGCAGCACGTTAGTAAACCTATATACGGAGTTCAGTTTCATCCGGAATCAGTTATGACCGAGGGCGGCTACCAGATGCTTGGCAACTGGTTGGAATCAATTGGACTTAAGGGCGCCGCTGAAAAAGCCAAGTCGCTTTCGCCGCTGGTCAACCTAAAGCTCTAAAAAAGCGGGCGTAGCTCAACTCTTCTATTGCATGCCAAAGATGCCTGAGCAGCAATTTCTCTTGCCTCTTGAAGGCTTTGAATTTCAACAATCCAAAAACCACTCACATACTCGACGAGTTGATGGAGAGGGCCATCTTGGAACAATCCCATACCTGCACGATTGTCAATCAAAATTGACTTACTCGGTGACTGAATCCCCTCCGCCATAACCAGCTGACTTTTCGAGCGGAGCTCATCGTTGAACTCATTTATGGCAGCCATTTCTTCCGCGTTGCCAGTGCCACTTTCAGTATCGATAACGCAAATCACAAATTTCAGGTTGCCCACCTCAATCGAGTCAAAGGGTTTCTTAGCCGCCAGAAGCAACACAGTTAAGCGTCAAGGTAATGCTCGAGCGCTGGTCGGCAAGTCCTGCCGGAATCGACTGGGTCGCAACAATCGAGCCAGCTGTTCCGATGCAGTCCAGCGGCTGGGCGATAACAACGCTGAAACCAACTTCAGGTGCCTGCATAACTCTCTGAGCATCAGACACACTCAAGTTCTCAACGTTTGGCACCTGAACTTGACCGTCAGAAACCAGCAGATTCACAACTGAGCCTTCCACGACTCTTTCGTTAGCTGCCGGGACAGATTCAATAACGAGTCCCTTGGCAACGGTTGCAGAGTTTCCAGGGGAAATAACTCCAAGCACTAACCCAACTGCTTCGAGTGAAGCGCGAGCAGCTTCTTCGCTAAGACCGGTTAGCAAGGGAACTGTGGCCTCAATTTTTCCTGAGGACACCACAACATCGATTGTGGTTCTTTCAGGAACGCTGGTTCCAGCCGGCGGATCAGTTCGGATAATCAGCCCTGCTGCTACCTCATCACTTACTTCTGTAAGTCTTAGAACTAGCAGTCCTTGATCGCGCAGCACCTGGGCACCATCATCAAACAGCGCACCGGAAACATCAGAAACTTCAATTCCTGAATTAGTTGGAGTAACGAAGGGTTGAAGTGAGCCACCAAGTGTAAGAAGCCAAATGATTAAACCGATTAGGACTACTCCAGCTCCTGATCCAACACCCCATAGCAGTCCTGGAGAAGGACGATCGCTTGTTGAGGCAGTTTGTAATTTGATGGCACGAGTTTCGGTATTAGAACCAAAGTCAACGCCGAGTTCTCTAAAAAACTCTTCGGGCTGCACTTCCCCAATAACTTCAGTGACAGCCGCATCCATAACCATCGTCGGTTGCGGCGTGACTGGAACATCCTTAGTCTTAGGCGCAGCCTTAGTCATGGCAATTCCGTTAGCAGCCGCCATAAGGTGTTCGCGGAATTCTTCGGCAGTTTGAAATCTTTCTTCACGATCTTTAGCAAGTGCATTCAAAACAACCTGATCAAGTTCAGGGGTTAAATCCTTGTTGTATTCCGAAGGAGGAGTGACTTTCTCGCTGACGTGCTGGTAGGCAACAGACACAGCAGTGTCACCTTTGAATGGTGGGCGACCGGCAAGCATTTCGTAGAGCAAAACACCGGTTGAGTAAAGGTCGGTTCTAGCATCTACCGCCTCACCCCTGGCTTGTTCTGGAGAAAAGTACTGAGCTGTTCCAACAATGCCGGAGGTGTGGGCCTGAGTCGCCGAGGAATCGGAGATTGCACGGGCGATGCCAAAGTCCATGACTTTGACTTGGCCTTCATCGGTGACCATGATGTTCGAAGCTTTGATGTCACGGTGAATAATCCCGGCTTTGTGAGAATACTCCAGGGCAGTGAGCACTCCCTTGGCGTAGCCAACTGCTTCGCCGAGTGCAAGCTTGCGCTCGTGCATCAAATCCCTAAGGAGTTTGCCTTTGACGTATTCCATAACAATAAATGGCGTTTTACGCTGGTTTCCGTTTGAGTCTGTTGAGGATTCCTCACCGGCGTCGTAGATACGCACGATGGTCGGGTGGGCCATCTTCGCCGATGCTTGGGCTTCTTGAGCAAAGCGGGACTCGAAGTTCTCGTCGTTAGCGAGATCGGACTTCAAAAGCTTAATGGCGATCTTTCGTCCAAGACGCAGGTCAACGCCTTCGAAGACATCGGCCATACCTCCGCGCCCAATAATCTCGCCAATCTGGTATCGGCCAGCTAATACTCGCTCTTGATCAGACAATGTCTTTTACCCCGTTCTTGCTTCTAAATATAACCCAGCTCACTAGTTGGAACTTCCCGACGGTGATGAAGTCGGAATCGGTGTGACGCTAAAGCTTGGAACCGGAATTGGGAACGAAGTACTAGATTCGGTCGGGTCCGGAGCAGGAGCTGTCACCGTTGGCCCAGGGACAGTAGCCTGTTGAATGTAGTAGTAAATCTTTACGGTGGAGCCAACCGGAATTTGACCTAAGCCATCGGCTTTATAGACACTCAGGATTCGAGGATCTGCTGGGTCAAGTGGCTCTCCTGGCACGGCGTCAACAACCAGCCCACGCTCCTTCAAGAAAATCGAGGCATCGGCAACGTTTGTGCCGATGATGTCGGTAAGCAATACAACTACCGTGGCCACCGGCTCTGAAATTTCCGTTGGAGTCGCAGCAACGCTTGGCTTAAAAGTTGGAATCGGCGACTCGTTGGATTGCTCAGTCATTAGAGACAAAACAATCGCAATCATCACGCCAACTGCTGCCGCGAAAAGGAGTCCAATCAGCACAAGCCAGGGCCAGATAATCGGCGGCTGATCGGAGGGCTGAGTTTTCGGGTCGTCCTCGTTCTCGTTGGTTATTGACCCAGCGGCCTGATCTTGATTGAAAACCTCCGTTGGCGAAACACCTTCTAACTGAAGGCGAAGTGATCGGGCACGATTTGAAAGATCCATTGCAGAGCCAGGACGCTGGTTTGGTTTTTTGGCAAGGCATGCCATCACAAGATCCTGCACGCGTTTATCGACTTCGTCACCCATGGCCGGTGGTTTGTCATTGATCTGGGCCATCGCGATGACCATCTGGGACTCACCCGTGAAGGGTCTTCTGCCCGTTAGTGCTTCGTACGCCACAATACCCAGTGAGTAGATATCGGTCGAAGGAGTGGCAGGTTTACCGGTTGCTTGCTCCGGGGCTAGATACTGAACAGTTCCCATTACTTGACCGGTTGCCGTAAGGGCAACCTGGTCAGCAACTCTTGCGATGCCAAAGTCAGTAATCTTGACTTTTCCGTTTGGTGTAATTAGAAGGTTTCCAGGCTTGACATCGCGGTGCACCAGCCCGTCCTCGTGCGCGGCGTGAAGGGCCTTAGCGGTTTGCTCAATGATGCTTAGAACTTCAACACCACTCAGACGAATTCGCTTTTCTATGATGCGAGCCAGTGAATCACCCGAAACTAGTTCCATGACCAAGTAAGCCGAACCAGAACCTTCGCCGTAGTCATAGACATCGGCGATACCTTCGTGATCAACTCTGGCTGCGTGACGAGCTTCAACTCTGAATCGCTCAAGGAACCCAGGATCGCCCATGAACTCAGGCTTTAAGATCTTGATTGCAACATCGCGAAGAATTACTTCATCTTGGGCTCGCCAAACCTCCCCCATGCCCCCGATTGCGATGCGATCGACTAATCGGTAACGCTTTCCGTATATCTGTCCAGCCTCAGGCTTCATTAGCGGAACACCGCCTGGAAGAAGCTTCTTGCAACTGGGGCTGCTGTGCCGTTACCACTAG
>WLGB01000015.1 GCA_009703455.1 Actinomycetota bacterium | reverse complement strand
GGTACAGCTCAGAGGTTTGTCCAAACCGCAAAGACTATGGCCGAAGCGGGTTGGCCGATTGAAATACTTCCCAAGCGCTGGAGGCTGGGCGAACTAACAGTGGACTATAAAGCTATTTCGACCTAGCTCCGAGATTTAGTCTCGGAAGCTTTGGAACATCCACAACTGAACCAGCTGAGGCTGGGACAATTACTTCTTGGGTTGCAGCAATCACGCCGTTTTTGCCGACCACCTCCAGCAAAGCGTCTTCTGGAACTGTTCGAGAAATTAGGGCCAAGGCTATTGGGCCCATCTCGAAGTGCTGGGCAACTGAAGTTACTTTGCCTCTAACTTTCTCGTCTCCCGCAACCCGAATTTCGTCACCAATGTCAGGCAAGGCGTGCTCTGAGCCATCTAGGTGCAAAAAGGTCAGTCTCCTTGGCGGGTGCCCTAGGTTATGAACTTTGGCAACAGACTCCTGACCGCGGTAGCAGCCCTTGGATAAGTGAACCGCAGTAGCCAATAGATCTAGTTCGTGGGGCAGGGATTTAACATCGACTTCATTGACTGCTTTGGGCCTTCCAGCTGCCACCCGAAGTCCATCTGCCGCCATAGTTCCGGCAAGGGTTTTGCCAGCTAGCGCTTGATCCAAATCCTCAACTCTTACCAGGTGTTCAAACCACGGATAAGTCACCACTCGCTCGGAGTATCGGTAGCCGCCAGAAACTACCCCTGGCCACTGATCCATCCAAGCCAATGGAAAGTGATTGGAAGAAAATGCCAATCCAGGTACTTTTTGAACGGAACCAACAGTTGCAAACTCTTTAGAGCAATCTGTAATTTCCACTTTCATGCGAAACACCATCTTCTGAAGCCACTCCAGCAAAGACTCGGTTTGGACTTTATCAACTATTAACCAAGATGTTGCACCGTCGTCGATGATTTTAATCACTTGTTCGATATGGCCCTGAGGGTCAAGCAACAAAGCTTCAGCAGATTCACCAGGCTGTAAGTTTTTGAGGTTTTGGCTAAGCAGTGAATGTAGCCAAGTCAGCCGGTCAACACCGCTAACAGAAATGACACCTTGAGCATCGAGCAAACAAACCGCATCGCCTTCAGAGAGCTTGCGCTGCTCAATCATCGGATCGCCATGGTGTTCCTTGACTAGCAACTACTCAACCCTTCCAAGTCTTGCCGAAGCGTGTGAAGCTAGCGGGTTCCCGAGGGCTGCAATGTCCCAAGCCCAAAGCAGGGCGCCGTCAACCTGTCCAAACATTCTGGTGGCTGCCACGTACTCCTTTGCAGAAGCTGAGCGCATCACTCCATCAGTTGACAGATCAACTCGAGCGCCTTTTATCTGGCCAAGGTAAAGCTCACTGATTCCGCTGGGATGAAGAATGGAAACTTCGATGTCGAAGCCGCCGTCACTGTTTCGAAGCTCCTCTAACTGCTCTCTGGTCAAAATTGTTTTCTCACCAGTGCCGGGAAGAAGTCCTGGTCCGTTATCGGCTGCCTCAGGTTTCTTGGACAATCTCCAGAATCCAACCTCGGTTGGTAGCGCGGTTCCATCAGAAAGTGTGGTCTTTGCCAGATAACTAAGGAATGGCTGGTCGTCATAGGTGAATTCGACGGTTTGGTTGAACTCGTGCTCCACTTTCTGGGTTTTGGCTTGATAAGAAATGACTCCGGAACCGGACCACTTACCTACCAAAAATGCAAATGGCGTGAGTTCCAGCGGCAGACCCTCTGGCAGGACGAACAACTATTTCTGACCCTTGAAGAGTTTGAATAGAACCAGCAGAGAAATTGACCCAATGGCTAGGGCTGCCAGAACCAATAGTCCGGTGAAGAAGATCTCGAGTGCAAGCATGTGACAAGTCTAACTTGCCAGAAGTACATAGGCGGTGGCGATGGCGAGTATCAAGTAGCTGCCACCTCCAACGTAGACGAGCTTACGAACAATTCCCTCGGGCTTAGCTCTGAACAGGTGGTACAAGGACACCAGTGCAACCGATCCAGCCAGAATGGTGCCAAACCAAGCTGGAGCTGTGGCAGGGCTTTGACTCGATACTGCCCAAACTGCGAGCGCGGCAACTATAAGCCAGATGCTAATTATTTGGCCCCAGTGCTTGGTCATAACTCAATCATGCCTTAGCCCCGCTCTGCTGGGGCTAAACTTGGCACAAAGATTTGGAGTCCCCATGGCACAGCTTCTGGTTTTAACGGCTTCGGCCGAATCAGAAGTTCTTCCTGCGCTTGGGCTGCTAAGCCACCGGGTTAGATACATCGCAGCAGAGCCTGCCAGCTTAGTGAACGCTCCAGGTCATGACCTAGTTTTCCTGGACGCTCGGCGAGACCTGGCTTCTTCAAAGGCCATGGCAAAGATCTTGATTGCCACAGGTTTATCTGCACCGCTTATTGTGATTTTGTCTGAGGGCGGTCTTGCCGCTATGAATTCTGAGTGGGGTGCCACCGACATAATTCTCGATTCCGCTGGACCTGCTGAAATTGAAACTCGCGTAAAGCTCGCCATCAGCCGATCGAAGGAAGTGGGTCAAAATGACACCATCAACGCGTCAGGTGTCGTCATTGACGAAGCTAGCTACTCCGCAAAAGTCCACGGTCGGGCTCTTGATCTGACCTTTAAAGAATTTGAGCTTCTGAAGTTCTTAGCTCAGCATCCAGGCCGAGTTTTCTCTAGAGATCAGCTCTTGAGTGAGGTTTGGGGCTATGACTACTTCGGGGGAACCAGAACTGTAGATGTGCATATTCGAAGGCTTCGAGCCAAGCTCGGGGACCTAGAGTCCCTAATTGGAACGGTCCGAAACGTCGGATATCGCTTTAACTCAACTGAATCTGAGCTAGCTAGCCTCTAGTTCAAAAAGATTTAACCCCCAAGACAGCTTGTCGTGTCAATATTGAGTTTATGTCTGAAGAAACCATGGCTATCACCCTGCCCGTATCACGGGATGGGCTAGCTGCCGATCGTTTCTTAGACCGGGAACTGAGTTGGCTTGCCTTTAACCGAAGGGTCCTTGAACTCGCTGAAGACCCAACAATGTACCTGTTGGAGCGCGTGGGGTTCCTGAGCATCTTCGCCTCCAACTTGGATGAGTTCTTCATGGTTCGAGTAGCTGGACTCAAACGCCGCTTGGCAACTGGCCTAGCCGTCAAGAGCCCCTCTGGTCTGGCGCCCAAAGAGGTTCTAACCAAAATATCGGAAGAAGCCCACGAACTACAACTTCGTCACGCCACGCTATTTCTTGAGGTAATCGAACCTGAGTTGGAGAAGTTTGGTATCAACTTGGTGCGATGGAATGAGCTCCGCGATGAGGAAAAACTCTCACTCCAGGAATACTTCCAGGACCACATTTTCCCGGTGCTGACGCCACTGGCGGTAGACCCAGCACATCCTTTCCCCTACATTTCCGGACTCTCGCTGAACCTCGCGGTAGTGCTGCAGAATCCAGACACTCAGAAAGAACACTTCGCCAGAGTAAAAGTTCCACCGCTGCTTCCACGTTTCGTACTGATTCCAGCACCAGAAAGCTCCGAAGGTGTTAGGTACGTTCCGCTTGAAGATGTAATCGGGGAATTTCTTGGGCTTTTGTTTCCAGGCATGGTGGTGCTTCAGTATCACAACTTCCGAGTCACCAGAAACGAAGACTTAGAAGTTGATGAGGACGAGGGAGAAAACTTACTTCTGGCTCTAGAGAAAGAACTGCTGCGAAGAAGATTTGGCCCGCCAGTTCGACTTGAAGTAGCAGATGATATGAATCCACAGGTTCTTGAGCTTTTGATTCGTGAGCTCGATATTTCGACTCAAGATGTGTACACACTTCCGTCGCCACTTGACCTAACCGGACTAAGCGACATTGCGGCTCTGGCCAGACCAGAGCTTAGGTTTCCCCCGCATCCGGTTGTGACAAATCGATACCTGCTCCCAAGAGACGATGAGACAGTGGATATATTCTCAGTGCTGAAAGACCGAGAGGTTTTGGTTCACCACCCATACGAGTCCTTTTCAACAAGCGTTCAGGAATTTCTGGAGCAGGCAGCTGAAGACTCTCAGGTGCTTGCAATCAAGCAAACTCTGTATCGAACCTCAGGAGATTCACCAATTGTTGATGCTCTGATCCAAGCAGCTCAGGCCGGGAAGCAGGTTTTGGCTTTGGTTGAAATCAAGGCGCGTTTTGACGAACAAAACAACATCACTTGGGCTAAAAAGCTTGAGCAGGCCGGCGTTCATGTGGTTTATGGAATCGTTGGCCTCAAGACTCACTGCAAACTAGCCCTTGTGATTCGACAGGAAGCTGGGCAGCTGGTTCGCTACTGCCACATTGGTACTGGAAACTACAACCCAAAAACGGCTAGGTACTACGAGGATTATGGAATCCTCACTTCCCGTGAAGCCGTGGGCGAGGACCTCACCAAACTTTTCAATCATCTTTCAGGGTATGCACCAGAGGCGACTTTCAAGTCGTTGCTGGTTTCACCAGTTGGCGTTCGAGAAGGACTAACTGAACTTATCGAGCAGGAAATTGGGCACCACAAAGCCGGTAAGAAATCTCACATCTCAATCAAGGTAAACGCACTGGTCGACGAGGAAATAATCGATTCGCTATACAAAGCTTCTTCAGCCGGGGTTCCAATCGATATCTTGGTCCGAGGAATGTGTGCCTTGAAACCAGGTGTGCCTGGACTGTCTGACACTATCCGCGTCAGATCTATTCTTGGGCGATACCTCGAGCACAGCCGAATCTTTAGTTTTCTTGGAGGTGGGGACCCGAAGGTTTATTTGGGTTCGGCAGACATGATGCATAGAAACCTAGACAGGCGCGTTGAAGTACTGGTGCGGCTAAGTGAGCCGGAACATGTAGGAAGCATCCGCGACATGTTCGAGTTAGCGATGAGTGATCAGATTTGCTCTTGGCGCTTGGATGCCAATGGCATTTGGCAAAGAAAGCAGTTCGACAATCAAGGGAACCACCTCAATGACTTCCAAGACACCATCATGCAGTCAATAGCGAACCCTCGGGGCAAGTAGCTCGATGGAAATTTATGCCGCTGGCGCCGTTTGTTGGCGAGAGGAAGGCAAGACTCTTCGGGTGGCACTTATTCACAGGGGCAGGTACCACGACTGGACTTTCCCAAAGGGAAAGGTGGATCCAGGTGAGACTCTGGCAGAAGCCGCGGTTCGGGAAGTCAAAGAAGAAACCGGGCTCAAGGTAAAGCTTGGAGTTCCTTTGGAAACAGTTTCCTACCCCCTAGATAAATCGAAGTCAAAGATTGTTCACTACTGGGCTGCCAAGGTCAGCGACAAAGCACTTGCTAAATCCAAGTTCAAGCCCGATGAAGAAGTATCTGAAGTGGTTTGGCTAAAAGCCGACGAAGCCTTCGCAAAGCTCAGCTACAAACACGATCGCGATTTACTTCAAGAGGTCCTTGATCTAAGGACCAATGGAATGCTCAACACCAAGCCGCTAATCATAATTCGGCACGCACACGCCACCCCAAGAGCTGACTACGTTGGGGAAGATGGAAAGCGGCCACTGCTTCCCGAGGGAAAGAAGCAGGCTAAGGAACTAGTTAGATTACTAAATGCCTATGGGCCAAAGCGAGTGTTTACAAGCCCGTGGAGGCGCTGCAAAGACACCATTACCCCCTACGCCAAAGCTCACCGCTACAAAATCATCGACCGAGGTGAACTCTCCGAGATGGGAAATGCAAAAGGCCCGGCAAGGACTGCAAAGGTTGCCAAAAATCTTTTTTCTGATGCCAGGTCATCGATTCTATGCACACACCGACCAACTCTTCCAACCATAACAGAAGTTCTAGCCGGCTACGCCGAACCCAAACTTGCAAAGTTGATTCTCGAAGCCAAGGCTCTAAAGCCTGGGGACTTTATCGTTTTGCACCTGACAACCGCCGGAAAAAAGCCTCGTCTGGTTGCTGTTGAGCAGCAGAGCTTGGAAGAGCGTTTCTAGAAGTTTCAATTTCGAAGTGAAGAATTTTTAAGGACTCAAGGCATAACTGAGTTGGTATAAATCCAAAACCTATCTATATGTAGGGTTAGAGAATGATTGAAACCGTCAGCCAAGACCTTCCCAACCTTGCTGGGCGTGATGGGAAGCCTGCCAAATGCCTCGTCACTGGAGCCACCGGTTACATCGGAGGAAGGCTCATTCGAGAGTTGCTGGCCCACGGATATCGTGTGAGGGTTTTGGCCCGAAACCCAGAGCGACTGAAAGATCACCCTTGGATAGATCGGGTCGAAGTTGTTTCAGGCGATGCCCACGACATTGCGACTCTTGATAAAGCTTTAGATGGCATCGATGTTGCCTACTATTTGCTGCACGCCCTAATGACCAAGGAAAACTTCGAGCAGCAAGAAAAAGACCTTGCTCAAAAATTCGGCGAGGCAGCCAAAAAAGCTAACGTTCAAAGAATTGTTTATCTGGGTGGAATCATTGCCAAAAACGAAGAACTCTCCCCGCACCTGCAGTCCCGTGCGGATACCGGCAAGACCTTGCGCAGTTTCGGGATCCCAACAATTGAATTGCGAGCGGGTGTTGTAATTGGCAGTGGGTCTGCCTCTTTTGAAATGCTTCGCTATCTAACTGAGCGTCTGCCGATAATGACAACTCCTCGTTGGGTGGAAACCAAAATTCAACCCATAGCTGTTAGGGACGTTCTGCGCTATCTGGTTGGTGCTGCCGCTCTTGACTCATCAATCAGCGGAGACTTCGACATCGGTGGTCCCGAAGTATTTAGCTATCGCGACATGATGATGAAATACGCCGAGGCCGCCGGTCTTCGAAAAAGAATCATTATCCCGATACCGGTTCTAACTCCTAGACTTTCTAGCGGTTGGGTAGGTCTTGTAACTCCGGTTCCAATTACTTTGGCAAGGCGATTGGTGGAGAGTTTAAAAAACGAGGTAATCGCACGCAATGATTCCATTAGAAAACTAATACCTGATGCTCCTGGCGGTCTGACTCATTTCAAGCGGTCAGTTGAGTTAGCTCTTGCTCGAATCAAGGAGGCCAACGTTGAAACTCGTTGGACCAACGCGTCGGTTCCTGGAACGCCTTCGGCTCCACTTCCTACCGATCCCGACTGGGCTGGGGGAACACTCTATAGCGATGTTAGAACCGTTCACTCTGACGATTCAATCGAAGACGTCTGGAAAAGAGTTGAAGCTATCGGAGGTAAAAACGGCTACTCAACAGCGACCTGGGCCTGGGAAGTTCGCGGTGTCATGGACAGCCTGGTTGGCGGGGTTGGGCTTCGCCGTGGACGTCGTAATGACAATTCCCTAATCGAAGGAGAGGCGCTGGACTTTTGGAGAGTTGAGGCGATCAACCGACCAAAGCTTTTAAGACTTCGAGCAGAGATGAGAATGCCTGGTCTTGCTTGGCTGGAATTCGCGCTTGAGGACGACGCGGACGGGACCGGAACCGTTATTACTCAGCGAGCACTATTTGCACCGAAAGGTCTCTACGGACATGCCTACTGGTGGGCATTGTGGCCAATGCACGGGCTCGTTTTTCCATCGATGGTGAAAAACATGGCGGGACCGACTGCACGAAAAATTTCCCCTGAGAAAAAGTTATGACCAAAACTACCTGGGCGATTCTGGCTCTGTTCGGCGTGACTCTTGCCTGGGGAGCCGCATTCGTTCTGATGAAAGATGCCATCAACGAACAGCCGGTCTTTGACTTTCTGGCAACCCGATTCACCCTTGCAACTCTTGTCGTGATTGGGGTAAGGCCTCAGGCGCTAAAGGCAATCAACAAGCGCTTGCTACTTCGAGGTTCAATTCTTGGGGTAATGCTGGGTCTTGCCTATGTCACCCAGACCATTGGTCTTGACCAAACCACCGCAGCCATCACCGGATTTCTAACTGGACTCTACGTCGTTTTCACCCCACTACTTTTTTGGTTGATGTTCCGGAAGAAAATCGAACGCCGGGTTCTGTTAGGGACGTTAATTGCATTTATTGCTTTGCTGTTCATTTCGTTCAACGGGTTCTCCATTGAAGCAGCACAGGTATGGCTCATTGCTTGTGCAGTGCTGTTTGCTGCCCACATCGTGGGATTAAGCCTCTGGAGCACAGCCAAGGACATTTACCCCCTAACCGTGATTCAGCTTGGGTCAGCGAGCGCTGTTTGCTGGCTGGGTGCTTTAGCTGATGGCTTTCAACCGCCACCGAATGCATCGGTGTGGGTGGTTGTGATCTTCACTGCGGTGTTCGCAACCGCCGCAGCCTTTTTGGTTCAGACCTGGGCTCAATCGATTATGGACCCCTCGAGAGTTGCCATCATCTTGACTAGCGAAGTGATTTTTGCTGCTGCGATTGCAGTGGCTGTTGGCCAAGAGACACTAGCCCTTCGAGTAGTTATTGGTGGAGCGCTTATGGTGGTTGCGATGCTAATTGTCGAATGGCCCGATAAAACATCAAGCAGTCCTCTTACTCAAACCCACTTCACCTAGATTCGATAGTGAGGCACATGGGTGACAGCCTTAAGTGCCTGACTACCTTGCTAGACTGTTCCAAGACGCTTTGCGTCGATGAGGGCCTCTAGCTCAGTTGGTTAGAGCAACGGACTTTTAATCCGTGGGTCGTCGGTTCGATCCCGACGGGGCCTACTAGAACCCTCGTCCTCCACGATGAGGGTTCTTCCTTTTGTATCAGGAATTACTTGTCTGACCTAAGCCTCTTGATTATTGAGAATTCTTTTTGCCTTCAGCCTTTGCCTGCTTTTCAAGGCGCTTTTCTTTCAAATTCTTGGCTGGGGCCTTCTTGTTGTTCTTCTGGGGCTTCTGTTCTTTTTGTGCCATGATTTCCTACTCTTGGGAACTTCGTTAGTTCCTAATCAAACTTTATCCACTGATAGTGGCCTTTTTCCTTTTTGACCCAACATAAATCGTTATTACCACCACGGATACATAAAGTGCCTGACTGACAGCTACTACCCGCTCCCAGATACCCACGTTGGTTGCTGAAGGATCCGTCCAACTAGACAAAAACCATAGGGCTAGGGCTGTTTGCAAAAATGTCCCGATTATCGAAGCTGTCGGTCTAATAATCCAGGGTGCATCTTTTCGGAACCGCATTGCCAGTATTGGCCAGCCCGCAGAGAGGACGAAAGAAGAAATTGCAAAAATTCGATGCTCCAACGAGTAGCCAACCAAAGGCGTTGGGAAAACGGTAAGTCCGTAGGTGCAAAGGGCCGAGACAAAAAGTGCTATTCGACCTGGGAGAGCCAGTGTGCGAGCGGAAACCGAGGCAATTAGGGTCAGCGTTCCACCGAAGATAAAGAAGGACGACATGATCCATTTGACTGGGGACTCAAAGGCGGCCAAATCGCTAATTGTTTGAGTGACCGGGTTGTAACTCGCCCACATCGCTCCCGCTATGGTCCAGCCGAGGACCGACTGAATCGGCCCAATGATGGCTGCAATAAATGCAGGTTTACCGATGGGCTTCATGAGGAGAGCTTACTCTTGCGCTGTGCGATAGTTGAGCTACGCAAACTACAGAAAGCTGCAAATGGACTTCAAAGGAAAAACAGCTGTCATAACCGGGGCCAGTTCAGGAATTGGACTTGGTTATGCCCATGAGTTCGCAAAGCGCGGTGCAAACCTAGTACTTATTGCAAGAAGTGGAAAAGTCTTAGACGGTGTAGCAGCAGACATAAGAGCGGCCCAAGATGTCCACGTCACAACTATTCCGCTAGATCTTTCAACCTTGGACGCTGGACAGAAGCTAATCGACATTCTCGAGAAAGAGAATTTGAAAGCCGACATTTTGGTGAACAATGCAGGTTTTGGAACTCTTAATCGCGTGGCGAAGGAAGACCGAACCAAAATTCAGCAAGAAATTGTGCTCAATGTTGCAACCTTGGTTGACCTAACGGCTGCGGTGCTGCCTGGAATGCTGAACCGAGACTACGGCGTAGTCATCAACGTGGCTAGCACGGCTTCCTACCAGCCGGTTCCAGGTATGGCCGTCTATGCAGCCACTAAGGCATTCGTGCGTTCCTTCGGAGAGGCACTTTGGGGTGAGCTTCAGGGAACCAATGTAAAAGCTCTAACGGTGAGTCCAGGAGCGACGAAAACAGAGTTCTTCAATGTGGCAGGAGCCAAGCCAGCAGGTCCCCTGGCTCCAGTCAGCGATGTAGTTCGTGCCACTTTTGCAGCGTTGGACGCCAAGTCTTCTTCGCCCACCATCATTGTTGGATCACAAAACTCAATAATGGCCAAGCTCAGCCGCTTGGCACCTTCAAAGACTGTGATTAAGATAGCGGCAAAGCTTTTTCTCAAGGACTAGGTGCAAACCGCGATTCTCTAACGAACTACCGGCTTCTCATTCTTGAGAGAAACTCAATTGTTCTTGGCAGTTTGGGATTCTCAAAGAAATCGACAGCTTCTCCCTGTTCATAAATCTGCCCCTGCTCAAGAAAAATCACCCAATCAGCAACTTCTCTGGCGAAAGAAAGTTCGTGCGTTGCCATCAAGATTGTGGTTCCACCAGATTTCAATTCCCTAATCAAATCCAACACCTCACCCACCAACTCAGGGTCAAGGGCACTAGTGACTTCGTCAAGAAGCAAAACTTTCGGTTCCATAGCAACAGCTCTAATGATGGCAGCGCGCTGTTGCTGTCCTCCTGAAATCTTGTCCGGGTAAGAGTCGCCTCGATCACCTAGACCAATTCTGCTCAGCCAGCTCATGGCAAGGCTTTTTGCTTTGTCCTTGTCCATTTTCTTGACGTGTCTTAGAGCAAGGGTGATGTTGTTCAAAATACTCAAGTGCCCGAAAAGATTGAAGGACTGAAAAACGAGACCGATTTGCGCTCGGATTCGATCTTGGTCCACGCCAGGGGCAGAAACCTCTTCACCGTCTAGGAATATTTGACCGTCGGTCAAATCTTCAATCTGGTTCACACAGCGCAGCAGAGTTGATTTCCCTGACCCCGAAGATCCAATCAAAGCAACAATCTGGCCTGGAAATACTTCTAGGTCAACGCCATTAATTACCTGGCGTTCGCCATAGAACTTCTTGAGGCCAACCACTTTCAGTCTCGGGCTGTTCCAGTCAATCAAAGCGATACCCCCTGCTGCTCGCGAGAGGAAAACCGCGCTGAGATTCTGTCAGCAAGACGAATTGTTGGAATTGCCAAAAGTACAAACAGTAAGCCGGCAAGGACGTAAGGGGTGAAGTTTGCAAACTTGGCAACTTCAATCTGTGCTCCTCGAACGGCATCGATGGCACCCAGCACGGAAATTAGACCGACATCTTTCTGGAGGGCAATGAAGTCATTCATCAACGGAGGAACAACTTTCCTCACAGCCTGAGGAAGCACCACAAGACGCATGGACTGCGAGTAAGAAAGCCCGAGAGACCTAGCTGCTAGGCGCTGCGATGAGTGAACCGACTCAATACCGGCTCTAAAAACCTCTGAGACATATGCGCTGTAGGTAATGGTCAAAGCTGCAATACCTAAGACTTCAGCTGGAATTCGACCTAGGAATTCCAGCCTGAGGCCTGGAATACCAAAGCCAACAAGATACAAAACAATTATCAGAGGAAGGCCGCGAAAAAGATCAACATAGCCTTTAGCAAGAACCCTAAGCGGGAAAAACACCGGCGCCTTTAGTGTCCCGATGACAGCCAGTAGCAGTCCAAAGAAGAGAACCAGAATGGCCGCTGCAACTAGTACCCGAAGATTTAGCAGTAGTCCATCGATTACTCGAGGGAAAGCTTCGACGGCAACATCCCAGTTGAAAAACGACTGCTCCACTCGATCCCAACCTGGAGTTGCCAAAAGGCCAAACCAAACAATGGCTGCGAACGCTAGCGTGCTGGCGAGGGAAATCCAGACCGAGCGCTTGCGCTGCTGTTTACGATAATCACGCCTTTTTTGCTCCGCTTGAGAGATCTCTTGATTGTTTAGGTCCATGGCTCGATCCAAATAGAAAGAAATAGGTGGGGCAGTAATTGCCCCACCTATTTTCTCAATCTTTAATTACTTTAGAACTGGTGCGCCAGCGAAGTCTGCAAGCCAGGTGGCCTCCAGCTCAGCAAGCTTTCCGCTTGCGCGAAGAGCCTCAACAGCTGCCGATACAGCAGCAGTGAGGGGTGATCCCTTGTCAAGAACTAGACCGAAGCTATCTCCTGCTTCTGCACCAGCAAGCTGGCCCAGGATCATTCCACCGTCTAACTCAACGGCGGTTAGGTAGAAAGCGGTTGGTAGGTCAACCACGATTGCGTCAACCTGACCGCTGGCAAGAGCCGCTTTTGCATCGTCATTGGAGTTGAACGCCTTAGCTCCAGCGGTTGGCATGATGATGTTTTCAATTGCGGAGAAGCTGGTTGTTCCAGTAGCGGCACCGATTACTAGGCCCTTTAGGTCAGCAAGTGACTTGGCTTCCGCAGCAGCTGAACCTGCAACTGTGATCACGGTTTGAGCGGTTGCGTAATAAGGAGCTGAGAAGTCGACTGATGCCTGACGCTCAGGAGTGATTGAGTACTGCTGCAAGTTGAAGTCGAAGCTCTTGACTCCCGGAGCAATTGCCTCATCGAAAGTTGTGCGAACCCAAACTACGTCCTCTGGTGCGAAGCCGAGTTCGGCTGCGACTGCGTAAGCAACGGCAGCTTCAAAGCCTTCGCCTGACTCTGGTGCATCGCCAACAACCCAAGGCTCGTAGGCCGGAAGTCCGGTACCTATGGTTAGCTTGCCAGCGGTGATGGTCTGAAGCGCATCTGGTGTTGCTTCAGGAGTTGCAGCAGGAGCGCAACCTGAAAGTGTGAAAGCTAGCGCTGCCGAGGTAGCAAGAGCGACAGCTATTTTTTTAACGGAAGAAATGGACAATTTGTCTCCTCTTTGAATGTGCGGGTGTTCCCCAAACTAAAGTTACCTTATGCCAGACGCCTAGCTATGCAGATTTTCCTGTTGGCAGCTAAGCCTGAAAATATGGCAGGTTGTGACCCCTGCGCCTAGCTTCTTGGGCGAAGCTCGGCCACCATTGGGCAAACAAATGGATCGGAGTTATTGCTAAGACCAACCTTGTTCAGGTGCTTCATGATTGCGCCGTAGCTTGCTAGAAGATTCATCTCAACCAAGGTGACGTTGTTTCTTCGGCAATACTCCGAGACAATCTCGTGAGCTTTGCGGAGGTGAGGCCTTGCCATAGATGGAAATAAGTGATGTTCGACCTGGTAGTTGAGGCCTCCCATGAGATTGTCCTTTAGCCAGGAGCCTCGGATGTTCCTCGAGGTTAGTACTTGCCTCGAGAAAAAGTCGAGCTTGGCTTCTTTAGGAACCAGTGGCATGCCCTTGTGGTTGGGGGCGAAAGCTGCTCCCATAAAAAAGCCAAATGCCATCATCATTACAAACCAAAGTGCCAGACCCCAAATCGGACCAAACATGATTGCAAAGACTACGTAAGGGGTGAGCTGGCGAACCATCATCAGGGAAAATTCCAGCAGGCGAATTGAAAGCTTGCGGTCCTTGCGCACTAGACCTGCGAATGAGTCAACCAGTAGGTCAAAGCCGGTAAATAGAAGTAGCAGTGGGAACAGATAGCCCTGACGGTCCGAGAGCCAACGCTCGGGGCCACGCTTTGACTCCTTGGACTCGGTGGTGAAACTCAAAACCCTAATTGCGATATCTGGGTCCTCGCCGATCTGGTTTGGACGCTGGTGATGCTTGTTGTGCTTTCTGAGCCAAAAGCCGTAGCTCAGACCGGCAAACAAGTTGGCAAGAAGTAGCCCTGCCCAGTCATTGAGTTTGTTATTTCTGAAGACCTGACGGTGGGAAGCCTCGTGGGCGATAAACCCATACTGAGCACTCAAGATTCCAAGGATGGCAACGATTGCAAATGCAGCAATCAACCAAAGTTTGTTCTCCTGGCTCAAACTGGCCAGGTATCCGCTAAGCACCCAAAAACCGGCTGCGGCAATAGAGATAACAACGAGTCGAATCACATAAAACTGGGGTTTTTTGGAAAGAAGACCGGCACCGCGCACTTGGGCCAGCACCTGGTTGAAATGAGTGGTTGGTCTGGTGGCGAGAATTGTCATTTACCGAGTCTAACCCCCGAGGTTTGGGAATACTTGCCCAAAGCTATCGGTTCTAGACTCAGCTGGTCTAGATTTTGGCCTTCCCAGACAACTCCCAGATGTATTGCTTACACTTAAAACACTAAAGACCTTCCTATAAAAGGAGTATCGAATGAAGATTTCCAAGCGTTGGGCTCCCGCGGCTCTAGTTGCAGCAATGATAACTGCTGGAACAATTGCCTTACCGATGCAGGCAAACGCTGTTGATCTTCCAGACCTTACTCCTAAGCAGGTAATGCTTCTCATGGATGGTGAGATTCAGGGTTTTTCTGGGACCATCGTTAAGACCTCTGATCTTGGTCTGCCTGAGCTTCAACTGAGCTCGATGATGAACGAAGACATGATCAAAGAAATGGAAGAAAAACTTCCAGAAGGATTTGAAGACTTCGTACCAACCTTGATTGAGCAAAACATAGTGACTCAGGCCGTTGAGCTTATCTCTGGAACCCATAAAATCAGGGTCTACGCATCCAATGAAGGCGCCCGGGTTCAGATTCTTGACACCATGAGCCAGCGAGACTTCATCGTAAACAAAGACGAGTTCTGGTTCTACGATTCCCGCAAGGCAACTGCCATCACTGGATCTATTGACATGCAAATCAACCAGGCTGAAGCCGAAAAGGCCCAGCTAGATGCCGAAGCAAAACTTGCCGAGTACGCCGCTCAGATTCAACTAGACATCTCAAACCCAGAGGCAGTTGCCGACTATCTTATGGATCGCATTGGCCAGAGCACAACAGTTTCGGTTGGCAAAGACCACAGGATTGCCGGACGCACTGCTTACCAACTAATCGCTCAGCCAAACGCCAGTAATTCTCTAATTGAGTCGGTTGTTATCTCGGTGGATTCCGAAACTGGAATGGCTCTTGATGTGAAGGTCTACTCGGTCGAGCAGGCAGAGCCAGCCTTCCAAGTTGGATTTGAATCAATCAGTTTTGCAGTTCCTTCAGCAAGCACCTTTAGCTTCACTCCCCCAACTGGAACAACAGTCGAAAACTTCGAAGCACCGGCAGATCTTCAAGCTGAACTTGAAACACTAAAGGCTCAGGGCTCAGACATGACCGAAGAAGAACTGTTGGCCTATAAGGCTGAACTAGAAGCTAAGTATGCAGACCAGGCAAAGCCAGAGGTAATTGGCGAAGGCTGGGAGTCGGTGATACACCTAAGTGCAATTCCTACTGAGGTTCCGATGTCTCTTTTGGAGAATGAGTTGTTTGCTGATCTAATGACTAACGTTGCCGGTGGCAAGGTCTTCTCGACTCCGATTATGAATGTCCTAATCACCGACTCGGGCGAGGTTTACGCGGGTGCCGTGACAATTGCGTTCCTTCAGGAAGTTGCAGCTCGCTAGGTGAAGGCCCAAGGCCAACTGGCTATTGAGACTGTTGGCCTGGAAAAAGCCTTCGGTGATCAAAAGGCCGTGGCTGGAATATCCCTGAGTGTTCCAAGGGGCTCGGTCTTCGGATTCTTGGGGCCAAACGGTTCAGGGAAAACTACAACCATTCGAATGATGCTCGGCCTTGCCGAAGCAACTAAGGGCCAGATCAATCTTTTGGGATATGAGATTCCAAAAAAGGTGGCTGAAGTTCTTCCCAAGGTTGGTGCCTTAGTGGAAGGCCCTGCCTTCTACCCATATATGTCTGGTCGAAACAACTTGATTCGTATGGACTCGGCGGATCGAAACTCAAACCCTCAAACCCGGGAGCAAAGAGTTGACTCAGCCCTCGAGCGAGTGGGTTTGAGTAATGCCGCCAAGAAAAAAGTCCACGCCTACTCACTCGGAATGAAGCAGCGCCTCGGGTTAGCCAACGCACTCTTAAAGCCTCGGGAGCTTTTGATCTTGGATGAGCCAACAAACGGCCTAGACCCACAGGGCACCAGAGAAGTGCGAAACCTCATTCGTTCACTAGCTGCTGAGGGCATTACTATTTTCCTTTCAAGTCATCTTTTGACTGAGATTGAGCAGCTTTGCTCTCATGTGGCAGTAATGCGTGCCGGCGAAATAGTTGCTCAAGGATCACTCAACGAATTGCGCTCAAACGGTCAGACCAGATTGATGCTAGTTGTGGACCAGGTCGCTGAAGCCAAAGAAGTGCTAAAAGCTGCGGGCATATCTAAAACCGAGACACTTGGGCAGAAACTTGTCAGTTCGGTGGATCGTGAATTGGATGTTGCCAAGCTCAATAAAGCTTTGGTTGCCAAGAATATTGCCGTTAGTGAGCTCCGACTGGAGAACCCAAGCTTGGAAGAGTATTTTGTTGACCTAACCGGAGAGGGCTTTGAAGTTGTTCGCTAGATTATTCAGCGCCTCGCTGATGCTCTCAGAGCTTCGGGTAATGTTCACCCGTCGCCGCACCTGGGCAATGCTTGCAGCGATAGCAATGATTCCTATCTTGCTGGCGACCGCCGTCTACTTGAGTGCGGATCAGATTGCTCCAGGAGAAGGTCCACCGTTTCTGGATCGGGTGACTCAAAACGGACTCTTCACTGGCTTCACAGCGATGCTATTGGCGATGCCGCTTTTCTTGCCTCTTACTATGTCGGTGGTTTCTGGGGACACTATTGCCGGTGAGGCTGGACTCGGCACACTGAGATACTTGCTGATCGCCCCTGTTGGGCGAGCGAGGTTGTTGGTTGTGAAATACCTTGCAACGTTGGTTTTTGCACTGGTTGGAACTTTTGTTCTGATGATTGCCGGTGCAATCATTGGGGCAATTCTGTTCCCGGTTGGACCGGTCACGCTGCTAAGCGGTGATGTCATTCAAATACCTGAGGCTCTTGGCCGCATGGCCATTGTTGCGCTCTACACAACGGTTTCAATGATGGGAATGCTGGCACTTGGTTTGTTTATTTCAACCCTGACCACGATTCCAGTTGGAGCAATGACTGGGGTGTTGGTTGCCAGCGGCGTAAGCCAGATTCTGGACAACCTGCCGCAGCTAGCCTGGTTGCACGAGTGGTTGTTCACTCACTACTGGTTGGATTTCGCGGATATCCTTCGCCAGCCCATTGAGCTTGGAAGCTTAGGTGCAAACGTAATTCTTCAGTTAGGTTACGTTGCGGTGTTTGGCGCTTTGGCCTACGGGCGTCTAGCTTCGAAGGATATTCTGAGCTAAGTCAGCTTCGTCTGTCCAGGAAAACTAGCTGCGTGTGAAGTGCTGTTGCGAAAGGTCTTGACTTCTCTTACCAAAAAACGCCAGCAACGACACTGTAATAGATAGAACCATTACTGTGAGGATTCCAACCGCACTGATTGACATCAGAGCCGTGATCGCATTGAGTTTTAGGCCCACCGGAGTTGAGTAGTCAATCTCAGCTAGTGCGATGCTTACTCTGGACATTTGGTACTTTCCTTCGCTACGGTTTAGGCGTGGAGATCTGCTAGCGACTCGGTTCAACCTGAGGCCAGTTTAGCCCGAAAACCCCCCATCTGACACGCCCGAGATGACAACCGAAACCTTATCATTTGGCTCAAATACTGACATTTTTGCTTAGAAAACCCTGATAGCCAGTGATAGGTTATTACACGTGTAAGTGATGCGAGGGAGCATCGACGATAAATGTTGTCTTCGGTTCCCCTCACAGCTTGCCTCTCTCAGCTGAAAGGAAGCAACAATTAAATGAGTCAAACCAATTATCTACTCGTTTACAACATGTTCTCGCTTGGTATTGCGAGCATGCTTTTCACCACCATTTTCCTAATTGTGGCTCGCGAGCGCGTATTGCCTCGCTACCGCATGGCGGTTTTGGTGTCTGCAACAGTGACCGGTATCGCTGCCTATCACTATTTCAGAATGTTCGACAGCTTCAACCACGTATTTGGTCCAGACGCCATTGAAGGCGCCGTGTACAACGTTGGCTACCGCTACGTTGACTGGTTCCTAACTGTTCCACTGCTACTCGTTGAGACCGTTGCGGTTTTGGCCATTGCACGTGCAGCTCAGTCTGCTTTGCTAGTTCGTCTAGTTCCAGCAGCTGCAGCAATGATTGCTCTTGGTTACCCAGGAGACGCTGGCCTAGACATCGGCGGAGTTTCAGCTCCTGTCTGGGGTCTACTGTCGACAATCCCATTCCTATACATCCTGTACATCTTGTTCGTTGAGCTAGGTAAGTCCCTCGGCAAGCAGAGCAAGCAGGTTCAGAGAAGAATCAAGGAACTACGTCTTCTTCTTCTTGCAACCTGGGGAGTTTACCCACTTGCGTTCATCGCAAACATGAACTCCACTGGATTCGAAGAGCAGGGCTTTGTCCTTCGTGAGACCGGATACACCATCGCTGACATCTTGGCGAAGTGTCTATTCGGCCTAATGATCTTCTCGATCGCTCGCATGAAGAGCGCCGAGGACGACAAGTCATTTGCAGCTTCGGAGTACAAGGGTAAGTAACCCTTAGTTCTAAGCAAAACAAAAGGCGTCGGGAAACCGGCGCCTTTTGTTTTGCCCAGAGTTGTTGAACTTGCCACTAGCTACTTAGGGCCGATTCGAGCCTTCCTCATGTGACCTACAGAGTCCCAGACTTGGGTCTTGGACTCCTTAAGAAGGGCCCGGAGCTTGGTGAACTCTATCTCATCGATGTCTGCGTAGCGCAATTCAGCAGCAAAAAACTTACCCACAGGGTGCAATGAATCATCCTTGAACTTCTTGCCATTCCAAAACAGCAAACAGACTCCCCTGTTATTGACGGAGTAGCCGGCAACGGGGTTCTCCCCAACAAACCAAACTGGCGCTCCGTGCCAGAGCCTTGAGTTCTCTTTCCCCAAGAATTTGTCGAGCTCTTCACGTAGCTTCCCCATGAGCTTCGCCTGAGCGCTCGAGTAAAGCCTGTGATACTCAGTGATTTCGTCCATGGAGCAAAACCTTACCAAGTAAAAATCCCGCCTGGCTACAAAACCAGACGGGATTACAAACTAAAGCTACTTCCTGCGCTTACTCCATACATCGAAGGCCACAGCAAGCAAAAGCACTAGCCCCTTGATGGTCATCTGCACATCGATACCCACAGAGTTTAGGTTCATACCATTGGCTAGCACGCCCTGAATCATGCCACCTAGCATTGATCCCGTGACAGTTCCAACTCCACCTTGAACAGCAGCTCCACCGATGAACACGGACGAGATAGCGTCTAGCTCAAATCCATCACCGGCTTTAGGAACTGCGGAGTTCATTCGAGCTGTAATTAATACTCCGGACAGAGCCGCAAGTGCGCCGATGTTCACGAATAGGAAGAAGTTCACCAGTCGAACATTGATACCGCTTAGAACAGCTGCGTTTAGGTTTCCACCGATTGCGTAGATGTAGCGGCCGAACGGAGTTTTGTTCATGATCATCGTGTAGAGCAAAATCAAGAAGACTACAACCACCAAAGTGATTGGAATTCCATTGGCCTGGGACAACTGGAAACCGAGATAAGCCACCATAAAGCTAAGAATCACGTTCTTGCCGTAGAACCAGAAAGTTGGCTCGACCGGCTGTTCGTAGCGTAGCTTGCCCGCACGGGTACGAAGCTGTGAAATCCAAATGGCAACGATGCCCAAGGCAGTCAAAATCAAAGCGATGGCGTTGTATTGCTCGGGCATCCCGATCAACCCATTAAGCGTCTTTTCCTTATCCATGAAACCATTTCCGATTGCACGGAATTCATCTGGGAACGGTCCGATGTTGGAGCTCTGAAGCGCCATAAGGGCAAGACCGCGGAACAACAGCATTCCAGCAAGAGTCACGATAAAGGCAGGAATGCCAACGTAGGCAACCCAGAAGCCCTGCCACATTCCAACTATCGCGCCGACCAAAATAGCTCCGAGAATCCCGGCCCACCATGGCAGTGCAGGAAGCCATTCCCAGCCGTCTTGTTCAATTGGTCGAACTGTCAGAATTCCAGCAACGGCTCCAATGAAGGCCGCGATAGAACCAACAGACAAGTCGATGTGTCCGGCGATAATTACCATAACCATGCCAATTGCTAGAACTAGGATGTACCCGTTCTGAACAACAAGGTTGGAAAAGTTCGTCGGGCTAATGGACGCGGCATTCGGAGTAGTGACAGCGAAGAAAATCACAAGGCCAATTAGAGCGAGAAAGATTCCGTTCTGACGGAGATCGACTCCCTGCAGCCTCGTCTTGATGGCTTCAAATGGGCTCTTTTTCTGGTTGGTTGTTGTGCTCATTATTTCTTACTCTTTTCCTTGGTCATATAGCTCATAAGTAATTCAGGCTTTGCGTCTTTTCTTAGGACTTCTCCGCTGATACTTCCCTCGGAGATAGCGTAAATCCGATCGCAGATTCCGATTAGCTCTGGAAGCTCGGAGGAAATGACAATTACTCCCTTGCCTTCAGCTGCCAGTCTCTGAATGATCAGGTAGATCTCATACTTGGCCCCAACATCAATTCCTCGGGTTGGCTCGTCAAGAATCAACACATCCGGGTTGACGTTGATCCATTTGGACAAAACAACCTTCTGCTGGTTTCCTCCAGAAAGCTGCCCTACAACCGAAAGCACTGAAGGGGACTTGATGTTCATGCTCGCGCGGTATTCACTGGCGCGCTTATATTCCTCGTTGTCGTTCACGAGCCCAAAGGTCACGAATGACTTGAGCGAGGCCAGAGAAATATTGCGCTTCACATCCTCAATCAAGTTCAAACCAAAGCGCTTGCGGTCCTCAGTTGCATAGGCAAGTCCATTTGAGATTGCCTCGGATATGGTGCGCACTTGAATCTCAGTTCCGTTTTTGAAGACCTTACCGCTGATGTTGGTTCCATAGGAGTGTCCAAAAAGGCTCCTGGCAAACTCTGTGCGACCAGCACCCATGATTCCGGCCAATCCAACAATCTCGCCCTTACGTACGTTCATTGAGACGTTGTCAACAACCAGCCGGGTGCTGTCAATTGGGTGGTAGGCAGTCCAATTCTCGACCCTAAGGATTTCCTCGCCAATGTTAGCTTCGCGGGCTGGATAGCGGTTGTCCATCTCACGGCCGACCATGCCCTTGATAATGCGCTCCTGAGAAACCTTGGAGCCTTTCATGTTCAAAGATTCGATTGTCTTGCCGTCGCGAAGAATTGTTGTGGTGTCGGCGATAGCCTCAATCTCATTGAGCTTGTGGGAGATGATGATTGAGGTGATTCCTTGTCCTTTTAGGTGGCGAAGTAGATCCAAAAGGTGGGCAGAGTCCTCATCGTTTAGAGCTGCAGTTGGCTCATCAAGGATAAGTAGTTTCACGCGCTTAGAAAGTGCTTTGGCAATTTCAACTAGTTGCTGCTTGCCAACACCAACATCCTTAATTGGAAGGTTTGGGTCCTCTTTCAGTCCAACTCTCGCCATCAGGCTGGATGCTTCCTGGTATGTTTTGTTCCAGTTGATAAGACCAAAAATGTTCTTGATTTCGTTGCCTAAGAAGATGTTCTCGGCAATAGAAAGATGAGGGCTTAGAGCAAGCTCCTGGTGAATGATGACGATTCCCTCGGCTTCGCTATCACTAATATTTGAAAACTTTCTTACTTCGTTTTCATAAAAGATGTCGCCTGAGTAGGTCCCGAAAGGGTAAACGCCCGAAAGGACTTTCATGAGCGTTGATTTGCCTGCGCCATTTTCACCACAGATGGCGTGGATTTCGCCTCTTTCGACTTTGAGGGTTACATCGTCGAGGGCCTTCACTCCTGGGAAGGTCTTAGTGATGTTATTCATTTCCAGAATGGAGTTGGACGCCATTGTTATCTCCCGACTCTGAGTTAGTTATATAAATCTACTTTAGAAAATCCTTACCCGTGAGCCCAAGGGCCCACGGGTAAGGATCTAACTTTTATCTACTAGGGAAGTACTAGGTCGGCCTCTGCGATGTAGCCAGAGTCGATCAATAGTTCCTTGTAGTTGTCAACAGTT
>WLGB01000014.1 GCA_009703455.1 Actinomycetota bacterium | reverse complement strand
TTTGTGACATCAGACAAGCCAATCTATGCCGGAGTACGAGTTGCTAGAGGAAATTCCGGTGGAACTCCAAGACTGGATTTTGCTTGGCTAAGCCCTGCCGACGAACTAGTTTCCGATCGTGCCATCACAGTCCCGGCTGATGGCGAAACCATTTTGGTTTTGGCCAATGCTAGCGATCAGGTTTCCTTGGCGAAGGTAGAAAATCTTCGAACTGGTGAAGCTAGCAGCGTGTCGGTGCCAGCTCTTGGAACGGCAACAGTTGTTATTTCTGGTTCGGTGGTTATTTCTCAAGGGGCTGGAATATTTGCAACTGCAGTTGTGCTGATTGAAGGTCAGATTTCTGATCTAGATATTAGAGATCCAAAGAATCTTGGATCACAAGTCAAAGTTAGATTCCGCTAACGGTTGTAATACTCAGGGACCAAGTCCCACGGATCGACGTCCAATAGCTCGGCAATGGCTTCAAACACCTGCTCTTCCACCTTCAGGCGCTCTTCGATCACACCCTGCCTGGAGTGAGTGCCAAATCTTTCGGTAGGGATTCGATAAATCACGATGGTTTTAGATTCCTGGTCCACGCGCCATCTTGGGATGTCCGTTGTGTAGCCGGTCACCGGAGGTGCATCTAAAACCTTCCAGCGAACCCCAGCTAGCTCCTCTACCCAGATACCTTTCAGGTATTCAACAGCTGTTTCGACGTATTGCTCGAAACCGTGGGATCTGGTTTGGCCAAACTTGAATAGCTTGGAAAGGATTGGCCTTCTAATTCCCCGTTCGTGCCGGTCTCGGTATCCATCACGAGAGCGAGGGGTATTTGCCATGGGCCCATTGTATTCTTGGGACCGTGAGCTCACTCCAGCAAATATTCAAGATGTACGACATTCGAGGCCTGGTGGGCAGCGAAATGACTTTCGAGAACGTCAAGGCAATCGGCGCTGGGTTTGTGGATGAGCTCAATCTGGCAGGTAAATCGGTAGTTGTAGGCCATGACATGAGAGATTCTTCGGCTGGATTTGTTGAGGCGTTTATTGATGGAGCAACTGCCAGGGGAGCAGATGCCATAAATTTGGGACTTTGTTCCACCGATGAGTGCTACTTCGCCTCTGGTAACTTAGACGCAGCTTCTGCAATGTTTACCGCAAGCCATAACCCCGCTACCTACAACGGCATCAAGCTTTCTAGAGCTGGGGCCAGGGGAATTTCGAAAGACACCGGCTTGTCAAATATCCTGCAGCGAGCCGAGAAGTATTTGGAATTGGGTGTCGAAGAAGTTGCCGAGGTCGGATACTCCAGCGATTATGACACTTTGAATAATTACGCTAGCTATCTTCGTGAGCTGGTCGATCTTTCGCGGATTAGACCGCTAAAAATTGTGATCGACGCCGCAAACGGAATGGGCGGGCTTACCGCCCCTGCCGTTTTGGGAACCGCTGCGAATCTTCCACATCTTCCAGTTGAAATCATCCCGATGTATTTTGAACTAGATGGATCTTTCCCTAACCACGAAGCAAACCCGCTGGACCCCAAAAACTTAGTCGATCTGCAAAAGGCAGTTTTATCTCACGGAGCTGATGTTGGATTGGCATTTGATGGTGACGCCGACCGATGCTTTGTAATCGATGAGACAGGCCAACCAGTGACTCCCTCTGCCGTTGCCGCGATTGTCTCCTGGAGTGAAATAGCACGGGCCCAAGCAAAAGGCGAAAAGGACATCACCGTCTTGCATAACTTACTGACTTCAAGGGCAGTAGCTGAATTCATCGAACAAGCTGGAGCAAAGCCAGTCAGAACCCGCGTGGGCCACTCTCTCATAAAAGATCAGATGGCTGCTACTGGGGCAATTTTTGGAGGTGAGCATTCTGCTCACTACTACTTCAAGGACTTTTTCGGCGCAGATAATGGAATGCTGGCTGCGATGCACGTGCTTCGTGAACTTGGATCCCAGCAAAAGCCACTTTCCGAATTCGCCAGCCGCTTCAATCCATACTTCTCCAGCGGGGAAATCAATTCGAGCGTTTCAGACGCTGCAGCCAAGCTTGGCCAGATTAGAAACGACTACGCTGGAGCATCGGTTGATGAACTAGATGGGCTAACTTTTAGCTCAGACGCAGGCCAGAGCCCCTGGTGGTGGTTTAACGTTCGAAGCTCCAATACCGAGCCGCTTCTTCGACTAAACGTTGAATCGGAGGATTTAGCCACCTGTCAGGCCATTTCCGACAAGGTGCTAGGCATCATCCGCAGCTAGGGCTATGGGGGATAATAGGTAAATGCTAAAACCTAAAACCTCCATCGAGTTCAAAGTTGCCAATATTTCACTAGCTGAATCTGGTCGACACCAGATTCGTCTGGCTGAAAATGAAATGCCTGGCCTGATGGCCTTGCGTGAAGAATTTGCTGCCAGTCAACCGCTAAAGGGAGCTCGAATTGCCGGCTCACTTCACATGACCGTTCAAACCGCCGTGCTAATTGAAACACTTCAGGCGCTGGGTGCTCAAGTTCGCTGGGCAAGTTGCAACATTTTTTCAACTCAGGATGAGGCAGCTGCAGCAGTTGCCGTGGGGCCAACTGGAACCGTTGATCAGCCTGCGGGTGTTCCTGTTTTTGCATGGAAGGGTGAGACCCTGCCTGAATACTGGTGGGCGACCTCAAGAATTTTTGACTGGTCGGACGAAGCTGCCGCCGAGGGAGCAAGCTACACCGGACCAAACATGATTTTGGATGATGGTGGCGATGCCACCTTGTTAGTTCACAAAGGCCGTGAGTTTGAGCTTGCAGGTTCAGTTCCTCCAACCGGCGCTGACGATAGCGAAGAGTACGGCGTTATTTTGGAACTACTTCGAACCTCCCTAAAAGAGGACCCAAGTCGCTTCACAAAAATCGCCGCTGACATCATCGGCGTCACCGAAGAAACCACCACTGGTGTTCACAGACTTTACGAGTTCTTCAAGCGCGGGGAACTGTTGTTCCCAGCCATCAACGTAAACGATGCAGTCACCAAGACCAAGTTTGACAACAAGTATGGAATCAGACACTCGCTGCCCGATGGCCTAAACCGTGCAACCGATGTTCTAATCGGCGGCAAGACAGTTTGGGTTGGCGGCTACGGAGACGTAGGCAAGGGTGCAGTTGAGGCTATGGCTGGTCAAGGAGCTCGCGTTATCGTGAGCGAAATTGATCCAATTTGTGCACTGCAGGCAGTCATGGACGGCTACCAAGTTGCAACTCTTGACTCGGTAATTGAAGATGTCGATATCTTCATAACCGCCACTGGAAACACTCGTGTTATCACACCCGAGGATATTCTTCGTATGAAGAGTTACGCTGTGGTTGCGAACATTGGCCACTTTGACGACGAAATCGACATGCTTGGAATCGGGCGCATTAAAGGTGTAAAGAAAATAGAGATTAAGCCCCAGGTTCACGAGTGGGTTCTGCCTAATGGCAAGAGCGTTCTTATCTTGAGCGAGGGTCGACTTATGAACCTTGGAAATGCAACCGGACATCCAAGCTTTGTCATGAGCACCTCTTTTTCTAACCAGGTCTTGGCGCAGATTGAGCTATACACAAACATTGACGCTTACCCACTCGGCGTTCACTTCATTCCTAAATACCTCGATGAGAAGGTGGCAAGACTTCACCTTGGCGCACTCGGAGTGGAATTGACCGAGCTAACTACCGAACAGGCAAGGTATATTGGGGTACCGTCCACCGGGCCTTTCAAGGTCGATCACTACCGATACTAGGAATAGTTATGAGCCCTAAGATCCTTGTCGTCGATGACGACAATGCCCTTAGGGAGATGGTCGGCATTGTCTTAACAGCTTCCGGTTTTACTCCGGCGTATTGTCCAGACGGCGATCAGGCGCTGTCAACATTCAAATCTTCGAATCCTGATTTGGTGCTTTTGGATGTCATGCTTCCTGGAAAAGACGGCATTGCAGTTTGTAAGGAGATCCGTGCGATATCTGGAATCCCAATCATCATGCTTACTGCCAGGACAGAAACTCAAGACGTGGTGCTCGGACTAGAAGCAGGAGCCGACGATTACATCGTTAAGCCTTTTGAGCCAAGTGAGCTAACCGCCCGGATAAAGGCGCGACTTCGCCCAATAACCAGCTCCGTGGACTCGGTCACGATAGGTCCATTGACATTGGATGTGGTTGGACACCAGGTTCTTAAAGAAGGTCGCCAGATCTCACTGACTCCCCTTGAATTCAATCTGCTACTTACTCTTGCTCAAAAGCCCAAACAGGTATTCACCAGAGAAATGTTGCTTGAAAAGGTTTGGGGATATCACTACAAAGCCGACACTCGACTTGTAAATGTTCACGTTCAGCGACTTCGCTCCAAGATTGAAGAAGACCCAGATGACCCGAAGATTGTCGCAACAGTTCGGGGCATTGGGTACAGGGCCGGATAGAGCACATGTTTGGGTTATTTAGACGCTCAGTCCAGGCTCGAGCGGTTGCCACCACGGTCGCCCTTAGCGGAGTGTTACTTGTTGCCCTTGGTGGCTTTCTTTCTTTTTCGATTGGGCAAGGGTTATTCGAGGCCAGGTTAAAGCAGATTCTTGCTGAATCGGAATCAGCCGTCATTGACGTGCAAAATACTTTTGCGGCCTCGAGCGTAAATGATGAAGTTGCCCTCCAGACAATCATGAACTCGGTGGTGCCAAAGCTAGAGGCAACTGGAGTCGCTGACTCAAGAAGAGTTGCGCTTTTGCGCACTCCTGGTGAGGTCGGCCTTCAACTGCTACAAAGCCCAATTTCAGCCGGCCTAGACACCCAGATCATAAGTCAGGCTTTTAGAGCTGAGGTTAGAACTAGTGCAGGCCGAGTGCTTTACCAGTCCATCCAGCTTGAGTCGCTGGTGGATGGCGCAGTCAGGCTCAGCCCAGGCATTGTGGTGGGTTCGCCGGTTGAGATTCCGGTGGCCGGCAAGTACGAGCTGTACCTAATCTTTGACCTTGCCAGTGAGCAGCAAACGCTCGAGTTTGTTCAACAGACTCTTGTGGTGGGTGGACTTGCCCTGATTTTTATCATCGGCGGTGTCGCATACATTGTGACCGGCTGGTTGGTTAGACCTGTGAAAGTGGCGGCGGAGGTTTCTGAGGAAATCGCCGACGGCGCTTTGGACGTTCGACTGCTTGAAAAAGGTGAGGATGTAATTGCGGTCTTGGCCAGGTCCTTTAACAAAATGGCCGACAGCCTTCAGCAGCAAATCACAAAACTTGCCAGCGTCTCCAAGATGCAGCAGAGATTCGTATCCGACGTATCCCACGAGCTCCGTACTCCTCTAACCACCATAAAACTTGCCGGAGACCTCATATTTGAATCTAGAGAGAGTCTGGATCCCTCGCTCAAAAGATCTGCGGAATTACTGAACGGTCAAATCGAAAGATTTGAGATTTTATTGAATGACCTGCTTGAGATTTCTCGCTATGACGCCGGAGCCGTCAGGGCCGAGCTAGAAATTCACGATTTGAATCAGGTAGTGGGCATGGCAATTGCTTCGATTGATCCGCTAGCCAAAAAGCGAGATAGTCAAATTACTGTAGAGCTTCCAGAAGACGATGTCTTAGCTGAATTCGACGCCAGGCGCATTGAACGTCTGCTGAGGAATTTACTGGCCAATGCCATTGAGCACGGAGAGTCAAAGCCGATACATGTTCGAGTCGGCGAAAACACTGAGGCAGTCGCGGTCAGTGTCACCGATAGCGGCGTCGGAATGAACAAAGCTCAACTTGAGCGAGTATTTGATAGATTCTGGCGCGCCGACCCCGCCAGAAAGCGCACCTCAGGTGGAACTGGGCTTGGCTTAGCAATTTCCCTCGAGGACACTTTGCTGCACGGGGGAGCACTTGACGTTTGGGCTCGACCAGGAGAAGGAGCCTGCTTTCGGTTGACTCTTCCCAAAGTTCAGGGAGCCGAAGTTACTTCCTCGCCGCTTACCTTGCCAAATCAATCATCAGAGTCGGGTGATCTATCGTGAGAGCACTAGTTGCTGTGCTTATTGTTTTGTCCCTAACTGGATGCGCCTCTCTTCCGACAAGTGGTCCGGTTCGAATCGGTCCGGACCTTAGCTCTACCACGGGCGAAGAGACTTTTTACTACTCACCATCGTCACCGGTGGAAGGAGCCAGTCAGGCAGAAATTCTCAGTGGATTTTTAGCAGCCGGCACTGGACCTCAGAACGACTATGCAGTTGCTAGGGAGTTCTTGAGTGAGACAATCCGCTCGAGCTGGAATCCCAGTCAAGAAGTTCTTATTCAGAGATCTAGCCCGTTAGTCAACATTTCAGAAACCGATACTGCAGAAGTTGAAGTCGATGTGCTAGCAATTGTCGATGCCGACGGAAAATATGAAGCGGGGATCGCGGATTCCAAGGAAGTGTTGGAATTTGATTTCATACTTGAGAATTCAGAATGGAGATTAAGCAAAGCCCCTGATTTGACAGTGTTGATTAAACCGGTTTTTGATGTTGTGTTCAGTGCTTACTCCATTTATTTCGTAGACAAGCAAAAGCGTTACTTGGTTCCTGAGGTTCGCTGGTTCCCAGCAACCGCGGCAACCGGAACCAGACTTGCCAACGCTTTGCTTCGAGGAGCAAGCAGCTGGCTTAGACCAGCAGTGGTGTCCGCAATTCCAAGTGGGACACGGTTATCAATTGACGCAGTGACTGTCGAAAATGGAATTGCTCTAGTGGACTTAACCGCTCGTGCCCTAGTTGCAGCTAGAACTGATCGGTCACTTATGAAGGCTCAGTTAGATGCAACCTTGTCCCAGTTGCCAAATGTCACTGAGGTTGCGATATCGATTGAACGATCAAAGCAAGATATCCCAGAAGCTCAAGGGCTCACCCAAGTGGTCGGACCGTGGCCGTTGGCAGTACTGGGCGAGGCAGGTCTTGAGTCGATAAGCACCCCCGAGTCAGAGGTATTCCAACCAGGAGCTTCATTCTTTGAATCCACCACCGTTTCCGATTTTTCCCTAGCTGCCCAATCTGGCTGGCTGGCTGTAGTGAGCGACGCCGGCGTTATCCGAACTCGAAGCGAGCAGCCTGGTGCCTTAGTAGAACAGCTTGATTCTCGGCCTGGAATTTCCGCCATCGAATTCGACCGACAGGAATACCTGTGGAGCACGGTGCGAACCAGAGGCGCTTCGATAATCGCTACCTCCACAAGCGGTGAGAGCTTCACCGTTGCAGCTGATTGGCTAGCAGGTCAGTCGATTAGAGACTTGGCTATTTCGCCCGAGGGCAGCCGTGCGGCAGTTTTGATTCAGGGCCCTGGTCGAACCCAAGTCGCAGTCACAGCCATTGTCCGCGACCAATCAGGAAAGCCGTTGGAACTAACAAACCCAATCGATATTGTGCCCGAGGTTGCTAATCCAACTTCTCTTAGCTGGGTCGATGAGGCAACTGTTGCGGTTGTAAATTCCACTGCTGAGTTCACAAATACCCTGCTATCGACAGTGGGCGGAACCACTCGAACAATCTCGTCGCTACCTGGAACAGTTTCTCTAGTTTCAACCGGCACCGTTACTCAGCTTTATCTGCTGACCAAAGGCGGTGAGTTGTTTACCTATCGAGGTTCAAGCTGGAGCTCATTGCGCAAATCCGTTCGTGCAATGTCGCTTTACTAGTTGTCTTCTGGTTTTCAACAACTTTCCCCAATCTTTCCCTTTGAGAGCTAATTCGTCGTGAGATTGTCAGATGACGGCAGTTGGGCTCTTGGATATGATCTTGCCCTCCCGCTGCGCTGTCTGCGAAGTGCCAGGGTCTAACCTTTGTGAAAAATGCCATTTTGTTCTATTGCCTAAACCCCACCGGTTTGTTCGAGGCAAAGTTTTCGGTTTGGCTGCAACTTCATACTCTCCAGAACTTTCGAAGTTGCTGGTTGCATTTAAAGACAAGGGTCAGTTCGCACTTGTCAGACAGTTGGGACTTCTAATGACTCCCTTGATTTCTGAATTGGGGTTACTTTCAGGCAATGTCTATCTAGTTCCTGCCCCGAGTAGAAGTGAGAATTTTTCAAAGCGCGGCTATTTACCCAGCAGCTTGCTAGCGCGTGAACTTGCCAAGGGGCTTGCTCAGGTAAAAGTTATGGACTGCCTTAGATTTGTCAAAACCGTCAAAGATCAAGTGGGGCTATCAAGCCAGCAAAGGCAAGAGAACTTGGTGGGAAGTATGAGCCTAAATCAACCGGTCAGCGGAAAACCATGCTTTGTGGTGGACGACGTGGTCACCACCGGTGCCACAGCAATCGAGGCCTGGCGAGCACTTTCCGAAGGCGGAGCATTGGTTCTTGGTGCCCTGGTAGTCAGTGAATCCAACTCAGCGCCATAGCCCAGCAGATTGGGCCATTTTGGCTTCACTGGTTGGCTTATCGAGCCATCGTCTAGTATTGAAGGTAATTACTTCCCAATCGGTTTGGAGCGCATTTTGGCGTCTATTTTTGACAAGATTCTTCGTGCTGGCGAGGGCAAGATCCTTGGTCGGCTCAAGGCTCTGACCTCAGCAGTCAATGCCCTAGAACCTGAATTTCAGCAGCTTTCCGATGAGGAACTCAAGAACGAGACCGCCTTACTGAGGGAACGCTTTTCCAACGGGGAGTCTTTGGATGATCTTCTTCCGGAGGCCTTTGCAGCCGTCCGTGAAGCTTCCACTAGAACTCTTGGCCTTAGGCCTTTTGATGTTCAGATCATGGGTGGCGCGGCCCTTCACATGGGGAACATCGCAGAAATGAAAACCGGTGAAGGTAAGACCCTGGTGGCCACCCTCCCTGCCTACCTAAACGCAATCGCTGGACGCGGCGTCCACGTGGTCACCACAAACGATTACCTGGCCGGATATCAGTCTGAACTTATGAGCCGTGTGTTTCGAGCACTTGGAATGACCACCGGCTGCATTCTTTCCGGTCAAGAGCCCACCGAGCGGCGTCAGCAGTACCTTGCTGATATAACTTACGGGACAAACAATGAATTTGGTTTTGACTACCTTCGAGACAATATGGCTTGGCAAAAAGCTGACCTAGTTCAACGCGGGCACTACTTCGCCATCGTCGACGAGGTTGACTCGATTTTGATTGATGAGGCTAGAACGCCTTTGATTATCTCGGGACCTTCTTCAGGTGAAGCCAACCGCTGGTTCAATGAATTCTCCAAAATTGCCGATCGCCTTGAGCCAGTTATTGACTATGAAGTAGATGAAAAAAAGCGCACCGTTGGAATCCTAGAATCTGGCATCCAAAAAGTTGAGGATTACCTAGGTATCGACAATCTTTATGAGTCGACTAACACCCCACTGATATCCTTCCTAAACAACTCACTCCGCGCCAAAGCTCTTTTTAAGAAAGATAAGGACTACGTCGTTCTTAAAGGCGAGGTTCTAATCGTTGATGAGCACACCGGCCGTATTCTTTCGGGTCGTAGATACAACGAGGGTATTCACCAAGCCATTGAAGCCAAAGAAGGCGTAGAAGTGAAAGCCGAAAACCAGACTCTGGCCACAGTCACACTCCAGAATTTCTTTAGGCTCTACAGCAAGCTTTCGGGTATGACCGGAACGGCTGAAACAGAAGCTGCTGAGTTCATGGCAACCTACCGTCTCGGAGTTATCCCAATCCCGACAAATCGGAAGATGATCCGTCTTGACCAGTCAGACCTGATCTACAAAAACGAAGAGGCCAAGTTCAACATGGTCGTTGAGGACATTGTCGAACGTCACGAAAAAGGTCAGCCGGTGTTGATTGGAACTACCAGCGTTGAAAAGAGCGAGTATCTTTCGGTGTTGCTTGCACAGCGCGGAGTTCGCCACGAAGTTCTAAATGCAAAGAACAATGCTCGGGAAGCAGCCATCATTGCCATGGCTGGAAGATTTGGCGCGGTAACCGTTGCTACCAACATGGCCGGTCGTGGAACAGACATCATGCTTGGTGGAAACGCTGAGTTTCTAACGGTAGATTCCCTACACTCGAAGGGCCTAAGCCCCGAAGAAAATCCAGAAGAGTATGAGGCTGCCTGGGCAGCTGAGTTTGATCGCATCAAGCAAGAAGTAGCCGTTGAAGCCAAAAAGGTTCTATTTGTCGGTGGGTTGTACGTCCTTGGCACTGAGCGTCACGAATCCAGACGCATTGACAATCAGCTACGTGGGCGTTCCGGCCGTCAGGGAGATGTTGGTGAATCGAGGTTCTACCTTTCACTAACGGATGACCTAATGCGTCTTTTCAATTCAGGAGCTGCATCGGCTCTAATGAACCGAGCGAGTGTTCCAGACGACACAGCCATCGAGTCCAAAGTCGTCTCGCGGGCAATCGCAAGTGCTCAATCGCAAGTTGAAGGCCGCAACGCCGAAATTCGTAAGAACGTTCTAAAGTACGACGATGTTCTAAACCGTCAGCGTGAGGCTATCTACGGCGACCGTCGTCACATCCTCGAGGGTGATGACATCGCCAGCCGCGTTAATACGTTCCTTGAAGAGACCATTAAGTTTCTAGTTGAGGCGGCATTAGCGAACAAGGAAGACACTGACGCAGCGCTAAAAGGGCTCTGGACTGAGCTGAAGGCAATTTATCCAATTTCATTGGAGATCTACGAAGTGCTGGCGGAGGCCGGAAGCCGCAGCAAACTGACAGCAAACTTCCTAGCTAAAGAAATCATCAGCGACGCCAAGATTCAGTACGCAAGAAGAACAGAATCTCTGGGCGAAGAAGCCATGCGTGAGCTCGAAAGACGCGTTGTGTTGTCTGTAATTGACCGCAAATGGCGCGACCACCTCTATGAGATGGACTATCTAAAAGAGGGAATTGGCCTGCGTGCGATGGCTCAGCGTGATCCATTAGTTGAATACCAGCGCGAGGGTTTTGACATGTTCTTGCAAATGATGGGCTCGATTCGTGAAGAAGCCGTGACCTACCTATTCAACGTCGAGGTCAAGCTTGACCAGTCGCCGGTGGATCAAATCCAACCCCAGGGCAACCTTACCTACAGCGCACCGGGCACACCTACCGAGGAAGACAAGCGGGTTGTGACGCAGGCTCCGCTCAATAGAGCAGCTGCACGGAAGCAGGAAGCTGCTAAACGCAAGGCCACCGGTAAGAAAGAAAAAGGAAGTTCTTTCTTCAAGAACTAGAGAAAGCCAATGTTTGTGGCTCTCCAGCTACCGTTTTCGCCTTCGAGTCGGATAGTAACCGCTTTGGACCTTTGTCGGTTGGAAAGCAAAACCACTGACTCAATTACGTTCTCGGCGGGAGTTTGAAACCTAACCTTGAGGACGTCTGTCGGCTGAACAAACACTCGTCTGACATCCCTCATTCTTGCCTGAGCCCTAGCTGCTGACCGAAGTCGTAGCGATTCATAGACGTGCTCGTTGAGAACTTTTGAAAGTTGATCTACTGGGCGAACTCCGCTAATAACTTCGTTTACAGCTTTTGCGATCCCTGCTAAAAACAATGTTGGATTCTGTAGCGGTGGGGTCTGGGGAAGCTCTGGCCCAAATTCTAAGTGTCTTTGATTTTCATATTCTCGTGATTTGGTGGTTCCTTCAATCTTTAGGTCCGGCTTACGCATGATTCCCCTTTCTCGTTAGATTCCCCAATTGGGTTTGTTTGAGGATAGAGCCTCGATTGACTACCTTCAATTAATTTCACCGAGCTGTGAATAACTTTTTTATAAAGTTTTGAAAAACAGTCACGATGTCAAAATGAAACCAATCTCAATCATGGAATTACAAAAACCTCCAATGTTCGCTTCAAATTCATTTCCATCCCTTAGCGCCTGTAATTTTTTAAGAGTGCAGTTGCTCGATGGAAGTCAACGGGAAATGACAAACCCAGAACTTGGCCGGGACTTCATTTCTGGAGTCCTAGAAAATGATAGAACCAGGGGCTTTATCCGAAGAAGTTTTATTCGTAGTGTGGAATTTGACACGCTTGCCGATGAAAACCTATCTTCTCTGAGTTTCACAAGAAAAACAGTCGGAGAGCTGCTCCAATCATTAGATTTTCCAGTCCAGCTCTGCTTCTGGTACCGAGATCAGTCCTCTTCATTTCGGAAGGCCCGGGTCTTAGAGGTCACCAGAGGATTCATGGTTACTGATTACTTTCAAAACCCAGCAATACCACTTGCAGCCATAAATGTGATCGAAGCCGGTTGTGAATAACTCCAACCGCGCAGAGTGTTCCTCTTCCATACTTTGAGTCTCAATTAAAGGGAGGTAAAAGTTTGTGAAAGCAAAAGTCCGCAGGGAAAGCAAACCTTTTCGGTTATTAGTTTCAGGCCTAGTGGTTGCGACGTCAATCCTTGGTGCTTGGCTAGCCATTGAAAACTCAAAGGCCACTGAGTCTTACCTAATCACCAAGGAATCTCTGGCAACCGGAAGTCCAATTACTGCATCGGATGTCACGCAAGTCGAGCTGGCTCTTTTTGAAATGGCTGATAAATATCTAAAAGCTGGGCAGCTACCGCCAGGTTCCTACCTAAATCGATCCTTGGCTGTGGGGGAGGCGATACCAAAGTCCGCAGTCACCACCCAGGAGCTTGATGACTGGTCACGTCTGGTTTTGACTCCATCGATTGAGTTGAGCGCTCAAATTCAGCCAGGCAGCATAGTTTCAGTTTGGGCTGCTCCGGCCCTTGACTTTGAGCGATACGGTGAGCCGGTTATTGCAGCACTCGACGCTGAGGTAGTTGCAGTAAGACCCCCACAAACTAACTTCGCTCAGGCTCTTGCCTCAGTGGAAATTAGCGTTCCAGTGGAAATGGTCCAGTCCTTACTGCGAGCGATCTCAAATGGTGACTCCATAGCTATTACTGCAACTGGAAAGACACTGGCCGACTAGATGGCCGGCCTATTTCCTAAACAATTATTTGGCCGAGTAAACCAAAAGCCAACTGCGCTAAATCAAGTGATTGCTGTGTCCAGCCCCTATGGCTCAACTGGCAAAACTACCGTAGCTATCAATCTTGCATTGGAACTAGCTAGCGGTTCGGCCAAAGTCCTTCTAATCGACGCGGACTTTGAAGGTGCCTCGGTTGCCAATCAACTTCTACTGACTGAGTTGCCAGCTGGTCTTCCCGGAGCTCTGAGAGTGGCCAGTCAAAATCGATTCGACTTGGAGCAACTCGAAAGGCTAAGTATTGCTCACCAGAAGTCGACGCTTCGGATACTGCCTAGCCACCCGGGCCGCATTTCAAATGCCGCTTCGGTCGAGTCGATGACCGCCATTCTAGACACAGCACGGTCAGTGTTTGACTTCACTGTTGTTGATCTTGGATCAATTAGTTCCTCAGAATCCCAGCTTGCATCAGACAGCTATGTTGAAGCGGTATTTCAGCTCTCTGAAAAACAAATTGTGGTTTGTCTTGCAGACCCAATCGGAATCTATCGATTACTTGGTCAAGAATCGACAATTCTTGAGCTTGCTAACTCACCGGTTGTTGTCATGAACCGAGTAAGAAACTCCGTTATATCTCAGGCTAAAAAAGAGATTGCGATAACCATGCAGAGACTTAGCCAGCTTGAAGTCGCTTGCTACCTTCCTGATGATCCTCAACAAATCGACCACGCGGTCCGAACTGGTGTTCAAGCGGTGGCTTTGTCCAGATCCGGTTCGTTCCGCCACGCGCTAACTGGATTCACAAGGTCGGAGATTCTTGGCACCAGAGGTCCACTAGATTCCAGGTTGGCTAAACTTGGGTGAGTGTCAACCCTTTCTGATTTGATATCCAAACACGGTGAGCCAACCAAGGCCAACACTGAGTGGCTAGCACTGCTGCTTTCAGAGTGGCAGCTAGTTGCCGACCTTTTGTTTGCTGACCTGGTGCTTTGGATCCCGTCGAAGCAGGGCGAGTTCGTCGCCGCAGGTCACGCTCGGCCATCTAGCGCCGCCACAGTTTTCTTTCGTGACATCACCGGTGAAGCAATCAAGAAAGAGTGGTTGGCGTTAGCAAAACAAGCTTTTGAATCCGGTGAAATTCAAGCCTTGAAAATTGCAGATAACTCATCTGGCCTTCCTTCCAGGCTCAGCGCAATTCCGGTTCGAAAAGCAGCTTCGGTGGGAAGCGACAACAAACCAATCGCTCTGATTACTCGGCACACTAATTTGTCTGATACCCGAATTCCGAACAAGCTTCAGATCAACTACGTCAACTGCGGAAATGAATTGCTCGAAATGATTGCCGAGGGTAGCTTCCCAGACTTTTCAACACCAACTGGCCCGCGCCGTGGTGCACCCCGAGCTAACGATGGATTGTTAAAACTAGATGTTGACGGTGTTGTGACCTTTGCAAGTCCTAACGGTCTATCAGCTTTCAATCGCCTTGGTGTCTTGGGCGAGCTGGAGGGTAAATCATTGGCTGAGGCCTCCACCAAGATTGTTAAGAGACTCTCCACCGTGGATGAGTCGCTGCCGCTTGTACTAACCGGTAAGGCTCCATGGAGGGCTGATCTTGAGTCGACAAATCTGACTCTTTCTATTCGTGCCATTCCGTTAGTGAAATCAGGAGCTAGAACTGGAGCCATCGTTTTATGTCGGGAGATCACCGAGCTGAGGCGCCAGGAGCAGGAGCTTTTGACAAAGGATGCAACAATTCGCGAGATTCACCATCGAGTGAAAAACAACCTGCAAACGGTGGCATCTTTGATGCGCATTCAAACCAGAAGAACCGATAGCCCCGAAGCCAAAGAAGCTTTAGAGCAGGCTATTAGGCGTGTTTCGGCAATTGCCCTGGTGCACAATACTTTGGCAGAAGGCTTCTCCGACGAAGTGAACTTTGATGAGGTTTTTGCAAGCAGTATGCAACTGGTGGGGGAGCTGGCCTCCGAAAAAGAGAATAATGTAAAGCTTCGAATATACGGCAAGTTCGGAAAGCTAGATAGCCAAATCGCCACACCATTGGCGGTTGCCCTAACTGAACTTGTCACCAACGCGGCCACCCACGGCCTCGGTGCTCACGGTGGGCTCATCTCTATTCACACAAAAAGAACAGCCAAGCAACTCAGCATAGAAGTCGATGACAACGGGGTAGGACTCAAACCCGATTCCATCGGCACCGGCCTTGGAACTCAGATCGTCAAGACTCTAATTGAGGGTGAGTTAAGAGGAAAAATTAGCTGGTTCTCACCCAAAGAAGGTGGCACGAAGATTGCCATTTCGCTACCGCTTTAGGTATAGACCTACCTAAAAAAGAGCTTTGAGTGCTCTGAAAACTAAAGGAAGAGATTAGCTAGCTCGTCGAGCCCTGGCGTACTTGCGCTTGAGAGATTTACGCTCGTCTTCACTAAGGCCGCCCCAGACGCCAGTGTCCTGGTTTTCCTTGATTGCGTACTCTAAACACTGAGTGGTCACGTTGCACTGGCGGCAAACTGCTTTGGCTTGCTCAATTTGGTCAACTGCAGGGCCGGTGTTTCCCACCGGAAAAAATAGTTCTGGATCTTCATTGAGGCATCGAGCCTGATTTAGCCACTGCATGTCCATATGCTTTTATCCTTATTCTTGGCCCCTCAGGGCCAATACGACGGGCAAAACAAAACTTCACGCTGGTTTGTGAAGAACGAAAATTGTGATTTACGCTTGAAGCGGTGCACATGTTCTACTCATATAATTCCATAGCTGTAGCCTTTTGTAAATACCCAACTTTTTGAGGACCCATGAAAGCCTTTAGCCAAGCCTCCTCCCTGGTGAAACTTGTAGTTTTCCTGTTGCTTATGGAGGCGCTGCTAATTAGCCTGGCTTTTTTTGCGCTTTTACTTGAATTATTGTCCGGAAACGTGGTAAACGTTTATGCGGAAATTTTCCTCATTGTTTTAGCTTTGAGTTCCCTGGCTTGGGTGCTACATTTCACGCGAGGAATTTTGCGGGGAAAACGTTGGGCCAGAAGCGCAGCGTTTTTCTGGCAGCTTCTTCAAGGGGTTGTTGGAGCCGGGGCCCTTGCTGAATCAGGAAACAACCAAGCTATTGGAATACTTCTTGCCGGTCTTTCAGCCCTGGTTGTAGTTCTTCTATTCAATAAGGACTTTGTGAAAGAAACTAACCAAGAAAATGACGAAGCGATTTAGCTAGATTCCAAGTTGCTTTCTAAGGCTGTCAACGTGCCCGGTTGCTTTGACGTTGTATAGGGCAAGCTCTAACTTTCCTTTTTCATCAACTACGAAAGTTGATCGAAGAACGCCTTCGTAAGTTCGGCCATACATGCTCTTGGTGCCATAGGCTCCATACTTTTTATGCACGGTTAGGTCTTCATCAGCCAGAAGAGCAAACTTGAGCTTGTGAGCAGTTTGGAACTTGGCCATCTTGGCCGCATTGTCGGGGGAGACCCCAAGTACTTCGTAGCCGGCTTTATTCAGGACCTTTAGGGCGCCATTAAAGTCTTCGGCTTCTTTTGTGCAGCCGGGCGTTAGCGCAGCTGGGAAGAAGTAAACGATAACCTTCTGACCTTTGAACCCGGAGAGTTTTACTTTGCTACCATCGTGGTTTTGAAGGGTGAAATCGGGAGCTTTGTTTCCGATTTCAAGTCTTTTTAGCTCAGGCATATACTCTCCGTAAGAATCCGTTTTTTGTATCTGTTTTCAGTCTAAGTCAACTTTTTTTCAAGTTCTAACGGGCGCAAATCCGCGTCTATGCTTGAAACTATGCTCAAGCGCCTGGTTGAAATCTCTAGACCTGTTTTGTGGATTAACACAATTGGCACCACCGTTATGGCGATGTGGCTGGGTGGAGATCTTTGGCGCTGGGACATCATCCCGTTCCTAATCTGGGTAACTTTCCCCTTCAACCTCTTGATTTATGGCATTAACGACATCTTTGATCAGGAAACTGACAACATTAACGCTCGAAAAGGTGGCATGGAAGGCGCCAAGATCAGTCCCTCTGAAGTTAAGCCAATCTTCATTGGTGTAGCAGCGACAAACATTCCATTCCTTGTTTACTTTGCCTTGACGGTTCCAATTGCATCGATGGGCTGGATACTCGCCTACTCTCTCTTTTTCTACTTCTACTCATCGCCTCCTTTTAGGTTCAAGGCTCGGCCAGTATGGGACTCAGTTTCAAACACCGACTACGCCTTCCCACTGGTTTTTGTTCCGTTGGCCTTTGGGAATGAACCACTTTGGTTTGCAGCAATTGGGTTGATGGTCTGGTCCATGGCCAAGCACACTTTCGATGCCGTTCAAGACATTCCACAGGACAGCTTTGTTGGAATCAAGACAACAGCTGTCTGGCTTGGAGTCAAAGGCTCCGGCTACTGGGTGGGGTTCTGGTGGCTACTATCAACTGTTCTATTCGCCCTTGTGAACATCCCGGTTGCCCTAGTCAACTTTGCAGTTGCTGGTTATCAAACAGTTGCACTGTTTAGAGACCCCAAACCTGAAACCGGTAGGAAGCTCTACCGTCTCTCGATTGCGTTTCCCTATCTTGCTGGGGCCGTCGCGGGCATCCAACTGATCTCGGCAATGGTTCTAGGTCTTTATCCGTGAAACCAAGATCCATCATTGTTCTAGGTGCTGGTATCTCCGGACTTGCAACAGCAGCACTACTTGCCAAAGCAGGTAACAAAGTCACGGTCATTGAAGGCGCTAGTTGGATTGGTGGCAAATCAAAAAGAATAGTTGTTGACGGTCAACGCATGGACACTGGCCCGGCTCTAGTTACATTTCCAGGAGTCTGGGAAGAATTTGTTCGCCGCTACGACAACCTTGGCACTGGAGCGAAAGCCAGCGAGATTGCCCCTATTGAATTCGAAGCACTTTCTGAAGTGGGGGAGTATTTTTTTCGAGGCGATAAGTGCCTGCTTCCGGTTGAACGCGGAAACAAATGGCACGAGCCTTGGCAAAGGTTCGAAGCAATCCACGGCAAGCTTGACAAAGAAATCACAACCCTTTTGACCAACACCTCCATGAGCCCAAAAGCAGTTCCTGCAGTTAGCAAGCTGGTTTCAAACTACGGACTAAGGCTTACAACCAAAAGCTACCTGGATGGTTTGAAGTGGTTACCCGAAGGTCTCAAAGAGATCATCTCGATCCACACTTTGAACGCAGGGGTGGCTCCAGAAAGCACATTGGCGCTTTTTGCAACCATGCCTGCTGTAATGGCAGCCCAGAAAGTGCAAGTTCCAGTCGGGGGAGTAAACGAGATTCCTTTGACGCTGGAAAAACTGGCCCGTCACGCCGGAGCAGAGATCAAACTCAATGAGAGAGTTGTTGGACTTTCGAAAGGCAAAGTGACAACAGAAAAGGCCAGCTACGAAGCGGACCTGATTGTTTCAAGCCTGGATGCCAAGGTCACCGACCGATTGCTTGGCAAAAGAACCAATGAGTTAGGCCGCAAGATGTCTTGCTCGGGAGTAGCAATATATGCCGTGCTCGAGCAGGAGCTTCCTGAAGGCACCAAGACTCACTCGGTGATTATGCCCGATGACCCGGCATCGCTACACAAGGCTCTTGGAAACAAGGAGCTTCCTAAACAATCGATGGTTTTCGTCAACTACTACAAAGCAGGCCACATCTACCCAAATAGCAAATCAACAGTTGCTGTTTTGATCACCGCCCCGGCCGATGGCAAGCACTACGGAATTGATAGTGACTTTGCCAAGGCTGAACTTGAGAGAGTTTCTAAGGTAATGGGATTACCAAAGAACATCAAAGAATCCTTTGGTGCCTTTGAGGTTCTAGACCCTGAGTACTTCTCGGGTTGGGGAGCCACCGGCGGGGCGCTTTACGGCGAGGCCAGAAAAATCTGGCAGTCCGGTCCACTTCATACCCCTAGGCACAGTTCGATTTTCAAGCCCTGGCTTTGGAGAGTAGGAGCTTCCACACACCCCGGAGGTGGCATTCCAGCAGTTCTAGGAGGCAGCTTGGTTGCTACCAAAAAGCTGATACTCCGCTTGGGCACACGGACCGGCTAATAAGAGCTGTGTTAGCCTCTTAAAGTGGTCTCATTTTGGGAGTGAAATGTCTATCCAAGGAGCTCAAGTCACCTACTGACCAAAGAGTTCCGAAGCGGAGACTGAATCACAATTAGAAGAGGGAAGATTCTAGATTGTCGATAGCTAAGCGTTCTTCAACCTGGCACAGGCAATGGAACCTAGGTTCCTTACTCTCGGTCCTGCTCATGATTTTTCTGACTTTGGGAACCGCTGTTGCTCCAGCCAACGCAATTACAGCTGTCACTGAAAAGGATACGTCAGCGATTGGCACAGCACCTCCAGTGAGGTTTTCGCCCAAAATTGTCGGCGGGGCGAGCATTTCAATCTCCAGTGCACCATGGCAGGTGGCAATAATCGACAGAGCTGCTAGATCCAACTACCACGGTCAATTCTGTGGGGGATCATTGGTATCTTCGGAGTGGATTGTGACAGCGGCACACTGCGTAGTTTCGGGATTCTCGGTCACACAACCAGCAAGCATCGGCATCCAGGTAGGAAATGCCAAACTAGACACTAAACGATTAAGTGTCCTCAGCGTTTCTGCAATTCAAGTGCATCCTAGCTACTCCAGTTCTGGAGCAACCAATGACATTGCACTTATCAAACTTTCGAGCCCAGTGAGTTTTTCCAGCTCCATTGCCCCCATTTCCATAAATCGAACTGCGGTCAGCCACAACACTCCTGGGCTAGTGACTGGCTGGGGGCAAACCGGAGTGACCAACGATTTGCAAGTGGTCGTCGGACAATACAACTTCCCCACAGCACTTCAAGGGACGACGGTTTATGTATCTGACAGCAGTTGCTTTGGCGATGCGCCGACTGGCTTTTTGTCGAGCACTATGCTTTGCGCTGGGACTCCCGGTTGGATGGACGATACCTGTCAAGGCGACAGCGGTGGCCCACTAGCAATCAACGTCTCCGGCACAAACTACCTTGCCGGAATCACAAGCTGGGGCAATGGGTGTGCCTGGCTTGAGCCTGGAATTTATACGAAGGTTTCGAATTACGCATCCTGGATTGATTCATACGTCACCCCAGCTAATTTCACACTCAACCCGGCGCCAACAATCTCGGGAATTGCTACGGTGGGCCAACTCCTAACGGCTAGCACGGGTACTTGGGAACCAGAACCTGCGTTTAGCTACCAATGGTTTGCTGGCTCCACGGCCATTTCTGAGGCTACAAGTCCTACATATTTGATTCAAAAATCAGATCGTAATAAAAATATTTCGGTGCGTGTGACGGCTACAAAGTCTGGTTATTTGTCGACAACGATGACATCCACTCCAACCGCAAAAGTGTCCACCACCATGCCATTTCCGACAACGGACACTCCATCAATCTCTGGGTCGTTGGTTGTGGGGCAAACGCTAACTGCCAGTACTGGGGTCTGGTCGCCGGACCCAAGCTTTAGCTTCCAGTGGCTATCGAACAACTCAGATATTCGAGGGGCAGGAGGATCAACTTATGTCTTGACTTCGGCTGACTTAGGTAAGAACATCTCGGTCCGAGTCACCGCCACTCGCGATGGATATACAAAGACAACTTTGAGTTCAAGCCAGACCGCGGCGGTGACCGCGGGGCTTGCCTTCACTTCGAGCCCAAACCCCACTATTTCAGGCTCCGCTGGGGTCGGGCAAACTCTTTCAGCTAATCCGGGCGTCTGGTCTCCAGAAGCCACTTTCGCGTATCAGTGGCTTTCCAATAATCAAGTGATTAGGGGAGCAACAGACCCAACCTTTGTTGTGACACGTTCTTACAGAGGGCGATCACTCTCGGTGCAAGTCACTGGAACTAAATCGGAGTATGCCCCTACGACCAAAACCTCGAGTCCCGTCAGGATTCCCCGCTAGCACAGTTAGTCGCCATCCCGACAGGTTTGATGCCACCTATTCAAGGTGGTATTCTTTAGAGCTGTTGGCCTAGATGGCAACAAAAAACGCACCTCTAGCTCAATCGGCAGAGCAACTGACTCTTAATCAGTGGGTTCCGGGTTCAAGTCCCGGGGGGTGCACTGAAAATCCAGTTTCTTCTCACGAGAGCTGGATTTTCTTCATTTACCAGCTTTTGCCTGACTTACCTGTTCAATTACCTTCAAAATCCTGCGTTCCCGAGTAGCTTCACTTTTAGCTTCAGCTATGAGCCTGGCATGCTCCTTTCTTTTGGAATAGCTGAGGTCTGCAAAGTTCTTAGTTAGTCCAGAAGCTTTCAAAGCCTTTATCAAATCCATTGGCATGTCCACCTCTCTATATCCTGAATCGAGTTTCAGTGTCACTTTTACAATTTGGCCAGCTTTTGTATTAGCAGCCAGGCGATCGGCCGTTGGAAAAACCACCCTGCAATCCCCACCCACTCCAACGGCAGTGCTTTGGTAAGTGTGGCCGTTGACCGTCACTTTCAATGGAGCCCGTTTATTTGTTTTGAGTTTCTGGATAACCCATTCTGGTACCAAAATCGAAGCGTGGTTTCCTTCACCAAGCACTTCGGTCTCGTAGCTCACTGACATGTGGCTATTTTACCTATCTGATTTCGAGCTCACCTCAAAAGCTCAGACAGACTGAAAATAGTGAAATTGAGAAATACTGATTTTCGGCAGACATGACTCTTGATCAGTGGGTTCCGGGTCCACGTCCCCCGGGGGTGCAGTGAAAATCCAGTTTCTTCTCACGAGGGCTGGATTTTCTTTAATATCTGGCCCATCTGGGCCTGTTGAATTGAACTGAGCAAGACCCTAGGTTAGTGGCTTCAGGTGAGTATTTGTGCGTTGCCGCAGAGGAAATCGAAGTAGTTTTCTTGATTTCGGCGTTGGGAACCCTCCTTTCTGGCATAGGGCCCAGCAAACAAAGCGGGGCTGGGATCATCGGTCTGATATTTAGCGTCCTCAAACTGTTCTTTTCCTTGCTTCTATCAACAATTAGCCATTCAGACTAGCCTTCGATTGCTCCCCAAAACAATCCCCAGATCTTCAGAGGCCCGTAAATTATTGTTCAGCTCGCGTCCGAGGACCAAAACTTAGTATGTTTGGGTACACGCGAGTCATATGTGACCTGACTCAGGATTTTCGACCACGGGGAGGTCAAATTGCCGAAAGTATCCAGGCTAAAGCAATCAGAGTCAAGCGATTTTCGCATGCTGACGAGAATTCCGAAAGGCCCCGGCACAACTAAGAGGACGTTGGCGATATCACTATCCACTGTTCTATTGACCGCAGGGATAATTGCAATTTCAAACCCTGAGGTATCGAGTGCGTCGCCAGTAAATACGATCACCAG
>WLGB01000013.1 GCA_009703455.1 Actinomycetota bacterium | reverse complement strand
TTTGGATGGAGCGTTGCTTCAGGCTAAGGAAGCAAGGCTTCACATCCTGGGCGTAATGAACCAAGCAATCAGTGAGCCTGACGAGATGGCACCAACCGCGCCACGAGTTATCTCAGTGAAGATTCCGCTAGACAAGATCGGTGAAGTTATCGGCCCGAAGGGCAAGATGATCAACCAGATTCAGGACGATACTGGGGCTGACATTTCTATCGAGGACGACGGAACCGTTTACATCGGTGCCGTGGATGGTCCATCGGCAGAGGCCGCCAAGGCAGCCATCAACGCGATTGCCAACCCTCACGTTCCTGAGATTGGCGAGCGATTCCTTGGAACTGTTGTGAAGCTAGCTACCTTTGGTGCCTTCGTTTCGCTAGTTCCAGGTCGCGACGGCCTACTTCACATCTCGGAATTGAAGAAGATGGCTGGCGGCAAGCGAGTCGAGAACGTTGAAGATGTTCTTGAGGTCGGTCAGCGAATTCAGGTTGAGATTTCAAAGATTGACGACCGTGGAAAGTTATCTCTTTCACCGGTTGACACCGAGGAAGCGTAAGCCAACCGTACATGACCGAGATTATTCTCCCGTTAGAACAATCTGATATTTCGTTCACCGCTTCGGGGGATACTACTGTTCGCAGGAGTGTCCTTCCAAGCGGTGTTCGTATTTTGACAGAGGAAGTTCCAGGAAGCCAAAGCGTTTCGGTCTCTTTTTCGGTGGCAGTGGGGTCCAGAGATGAGACAAACAATCACTTTGGTTCCACACACTTCCTAGAACACTTACTTTTCAAGGGAACAAAAAAACGCACAGCTATGGACATCGCGGTGGCTTTTGACTCCGTGGGCGGCTCTTCCAATGCCTCGACTGGCAAAGAGCACACTTCCTATTACGCCAGAGTTCAGGATAAGTCACTTCCCATCGCGGTAGACGTTATCGCAGACATGCTAACTTCGAGTCTTATTGATCCGGTCGAATTTGAAAACGAACGTCCTGTCATTCTTGAAGAGCTTGCAATGAATGATGATGACCCGCACGATGTGGTGCACGAGGCATTCTCCACTGCCGTTCTAGGAAATCACGCACTTGGTCGTCCAATCGGCGGAACCATAGAGACAATAACTGCTGTATCCAGGGAAGCGGTTTGGGAACACTACCAAAACAACTATCGCCCGCAGGATTTAGTTGTGGTAGCTGCCGGAGGGGTCGATCACCAAGACCTAATCAAACTGGTCGAGCAAGGCCTGCTGGAGGCAGGTTGGGATTTGGGAATTAAGGCTGGTCCAGTTCCCAGAAGGCTACTTCACCCGGCAAAAATCAAGCAGGGAAAAAAGCTCCATGTGATTCATCGCCCGATTTCACAAGTTAATATTTTGGTCGGTTCCGAGGGTCTTTCCGTTGATGACCACAGAAAGTACGCCATGGGGATTTTGAACACAGTCCTCGGTGGCGGAATGAGTTCAAGGCTGTTTCAAGAAATTCGTGAAAAGCGCGGGCTGGCGTACTCTGTTTATTCTTTCAACCAGGGCTACTCCGACGCGGCTACTTTTGGGCTTTACGCAGGATGTTCGCCAGCCAAGGCCCAAGAAGTCACCGAGCTAATGATTCAAGAACTTGAGAAAGTTGCCGTAAGCGGCATAACACCTGCCGAACTGTCGCTTGCCAAGGGAAACATCTCAGGCTCTTTGGCTTTGAAGTTTGAATCCAATCAGGCCAGGATGTCCCGCTTAGCAAGCGCCGAAATAGTTGCGGGTGAGTTCCTGGACTTGGATGCGACCATTGAGGCGTTCGAGGCTGTTGAGCTTCTAGACATCCAGCAGCTTGCGCAGGATCTGTTAGCTAGGCCAAGGTCTGTGGTGGCCGTGGGAGACGTGACCGAAGCGTTGTTTGAAAAGTTTGTTAGCTAGATTTTTCTAGATAGGTTTATCTCGTGTCAATGAAAATATCAGTAATCGGCTCATCTGGCCGAATGGGTCAGCTAACTATAAAGCTCATCGAGGAATCCAACAACCTAGAGCTTCACTCGGCATTGACATCGAAAAACTCTATCTCTGAATCAATAGGGGCGGATCTGCTTATTGACCTAACTAAGCCCGAGGCTTCGGGAGCAATCGTGGACTACGCAATAAAAAACAACCAGCGCATTTTGGTCGGTACTAGCGGTTGGACGAAAGAAAAAATCGATGCGGTTGGAAAACAGATTGTTGGCACCTCCGCAACAGTGGTAATCATTCCAAATTTCTCGATTGGATCAGTTTTGGCCACCAAGTTTGCGGCTGAAGCAGCAAAACACTTTGACGCAATTGAGATTATTGAGACCCACCACATTAAAAAGCTTGACGCCCCATCGGGTACTGCGCTGTTTACTTCGCAGGCGATTTCAGCTGCTCGAGGTGGCAGGCCAGCTAATCCAGTAACCGAGAACAGCTCGGCTGCTTTGTTCAATGGCATTCCAATCACAAGTCTTAGACTCGAGGATGCTCATGCCGAGCAAGAGGTGCTGATGGCAGCACCCAACGAGAGCTTGTATGTTAAGCATGTTGTGACCTCCAACGAGGTTTACTCCAAGGGACTCTTGCTAGCAATCAATAAGACCATGGAGCTAACTGGACTCACGGTGGGCCTGCTCTCATTGCTCGAGGAAAATAATTGACCTCAGCCAAATTCGGCGCACTCTTAATGACTGCGCTGGTTGTTACTTACTTGGTTCTGGTAGCTGAGCGCTCATTTGCCCTAATGGCGTCTGGGGAACCAATCGGCATCGCAATTGGTTCGGCGATGATTTTTTTACCAGCTGTTGCGTTCTGGGGTATTTTCATGGAGCTTCGCTTTGGGCTTCGTATTGAAAAACTCGGCAGTTTTTTGATGAAAGAAAATGCCTGGCCCTCATTTCCGTTCGAACTTAGACCAAGTGGCCGACCAACCAAGCCATCAGCTGAGGCAGTCTTTGACATTTATCGTGAGAAAGTTGAGGCAGACGAGAAAAACTGGAAGTCGTGGTTCGCACTCGGACTTGCTTACGATGCAGCGGGGGATCGCGCTCGAGCCAGAAAAGCAATGCGACAGGCTATATCGCTATCGAATAACTCGAAGACGCTTTAGACCTAAGTACATCTGGCATCCAATGCAGTAAGCAAACACCGTGTTCACAAATGCTGCCAAAAATGCAGCAGCAGCAGCTGCCGGCAGCGCGTATTGAACTCCGAGTAGGTGCAGTAGTAACCCGGAACAGGTGACAACAAGACCAATAACCTGGGCAAAATGCACGGGCTTAGCAGACTCGAGATACGTCGGGGCTTTCAGGAACTTTCTTAGAGTGAATTTGTACAGGTAGCTGTAGGGATGTTTCGCAGGTCCCAAAACTGAACCAATCACGAACATCGCAACCGCGAACGACATGATTGCTAACGCGCTTTGCAGTGTATCTGAGTCCAGGGAAAGATAAATCACCAGCAACATTAAAACTGAAGTAATACCAGCTCCAAACCTTGGTCCTCGTGGGTCTAGTTGAGTGGGTTTCATTTTTTCTCCAATTTCTCTAGCTCAGTAGCAATAACATTTTGCCTTGGGGCACCGCCGATTCGCGCTTTCACCATGCCGTGCTTGTCCAAGATCAATGTGGTCGGGGTTTGCATTATGGAAAAATGTGCGGCCAAATCCATGCGATCGGTAATGTCAATCTCGATGTGCTTGAGCCCTGGGGTTGCTTTTTCTAGCTCCTTATAGAACCTCGCGGTTGCTACGCAGACAGTGCAAAATTCTGTAGAAAACTGAACCAAGGTGGCGTTCGCGCCAAAACTAGAGACAGCCTCACCTGCCTTTGTGGCGTTGAGTTTGCCTAGATCGACAAGCTCACCAGACTTAACCAGTTTCGCCTTGCCGGTTCGAGCCTTCCACCAAAAGCCTGCAGCTAGGGCGGCAAGGATTAGCAGGCCAATTAGCGCTAATCGATTATCCAAAACTCTCCCCTAGTGATTGTCCACATTAGAAATGTCAAACTTGGAAACTTCGGATTTTATGCCCAAATCCCCGGACTTTTTTTGGTTTGGCGGGGCAGTTGGGAGTCTGGCTGAGCACTTACTAGGATTGTGTGAATGTCTGACGTAATTTTTAGATCCGATGTCACCGTTGAGTTGGTGCGGGCAAACGCAAGTGACCAAGACGTGCTTTTTGCTGCCCGAGTCTCGACCCAAGGTGAACAATCCCTTGAGGCGGCTACCGCCAACCAGGATGCCGAGACTGACAAGCGCGATCGAGGCCTAATCAACTACTTGATGCGCGACCGGCACGGGTCCCCGTTCGAGCACAACTCCATGACTTTTTATGTCCAAGCGCCAATCTTTGTTTTCCGGGAGTTTATGCGTCACCGCATCGCAAGCTACAACGAGGAATCGGGCCGCTACAAGGAGCTCTCACCGGTTTTCTACGTTCCTGGTCCAGATCGCAATTTGGTTCAGACCGGAAAGACTGGACACTACGAGTTTCTTCCTGGATCTGCGGAGCAGATTGCCCTGGTGGAGCAAGAAGCTAGAACTGCGTCTGTGACTGCCTATGAGTCGTATCAGCGCATGCTTGAGGCGGGCGTTGCTAGAGAGGTAGCTAGAATCGTGCTACCGCTAAACATTTACTCCAGCATGTATGTCACCATGAATGCTCGTGCTCTCATGAATTTTTTGAGCCTTCGAACCAAGCGCGAGGGCACTCACTTCCCTTCCTTTCCGCAGCGTGAAATTGAGATGTGTGCCGAGAAAATGGAAGACGAATTCGCCAAGCTAATGCCTTACACCTACGAGACCTTTAACCAAAACGGTCGAGTAGCACCATAACTTGCCCGTGGGTTAGGGTTTAGACATGTCAAAAATCAACAAGGATGTCTTCGGCCAGGTTCTGGTTGCCCTTGTCACGCCTATGACTGCAGAGGGCGAAGTTGATTGGGATTCCACAGAAAAGCATATTGACTACGTAATTTCTAACGGAGCTGACGGCGTGGTCGTGACCGGAACAACCGGCGAAACAAGCACATTGACAGATGCTGAGAAGATAAAGCTCGTTGAGGTTGGAAAATCAGTTGCCGCAGGCAGAGCCAAAATCATCACCGGAGGTGGGTCGAACGAGACCGCTCACGCGATGCAGCTTTACAAGCAAAGTGAAAAAGCTGGCGCCGACGGCGTAATGATTGTGACACCCTATTACAACAAGCCAACTCAGGCCGGAATCTTGACTCACTTCAGACTTATCGCGGACGCAACCGACCTACCAGTGATTCTGTATGACATCCCAGGACGCACCGGAGTTGCAATTTCGCAGCAAACGTTTCATCGTGCTGCCAAGCACCCCAACATTGTTGCGGTAAAAGACGCTGTTGGCGATCTAGCACAAGCATCCAGACTCATGAATGAAACTGACCTGATGTATTTTTCGGGAGACGACTCAAATGTATTGCCACACCTGGCAATTGGCGCAACTGGACTGATTGGAGTCACTGCAAACGTGGCCCCAGCCGCCTATCGAGAGCTGGTGGACGCAACCAATCGCAATGATTTCCACCATGCGCTGATAGTTCACAATGCACTCGAGCCATTACAGCGGGCCATCATGACACACGTTCCTGGCACAGTGGCTGCAAAGTATGTACTGCGTGGACTGGGCCAAATTGGCTCTCCTCGAGTTCGACTTCCACTTGTTGGTCCAGAAGACGACGAGGCAGCAAGAATAGAAGACGGAATTGAAAAAGTTGGCATAATTCCGGGCTTGTCCTTTACAAACTTTAGACCAGATAGAAATGCTGCCGCTGGCGGTGCCCTTCCGAAGGTGGCTGGCACAACTAGGTAGTAAAAAGAAAGAAGACCGTGGTTCAAACCCTGCCTCATCCAGCACCACTGAAAAAAGACGTAATGCGAATCATTCCACTTGGTGGAATTGGTGAAATCGGTCGAAACATGACCGTGTTTGAGATAAACGGCAAAATCCTGATAGTTGACTGCGGTGTGCTCTTTCCAGAAGAAACCCAACCTGGGGTTGACGTAATCTTGCCAGACTTCGGGTATTTGAGGAATCGATTAGATGACATCGTGGGTCTTGTTCTTACTCACGGCCACGAAGACCATATCGGGGGAGTGCCTTATCTACTCCGCCTAAAAGCTGACATACCAATCATCGGATCTTCTCTGACACTTGCATTTATTGAGGCCAAGCTCAAAGAACACCGAATGACGCCGTATACGCACACGGTACGCGAGGGCGATGTAGAAGTTATGGGTGACTTTGAACTTGAATTCATTGCAGTAAATCACTCGATTCCGGACGCTCTAGCTGTTCTAATAAAGTCCAAGGCTGGAACCATTTTGCACACCGGCGATTTCAAGATGGATCAGATCCCACTTGATGGCCGCATTACCGATCTTCGTGCTTTCGCCAGAATCGGCGAAGCAGGCCTCGATCTTTTTCTTTGTGACTCAACCAACGCCGATGTGCCAGGCTTCACCCCTTTGGAGAAGGACATCGGGCCGGTTCTTCAAGACGTAATCGGAAGAGCCACCAAGCGAGTTATAGTTGCATCTTTTTCTTCTCATGTGCACAGAGTTCAACAAGTGATTGATGCGGCAATTGCCAACAATCGCAGAGTGGTATTTGTTGGACGCTCGATGATTCGCAACATGCAGATAGCTGCTGACCTTGGATTCCTTAAAGTTCCTGAAGATTCGATTGTTGATCTCAAGGACTCTCACAAGCTTGAGCCATCAGAGCTTGTGTTTATGTCCACCGGTAGTCAGGGGGAGCCAATGGCCGGGCTTTCGCGGATGGCCAAGCTTGAGCATGAAATCGAGATAGCCGAAGGAGACACCGTTATTTTGGCTAGTTCACTAATTCCCGGAAACGAGAACGCCGTTTATCGAGTTATTGATGGCTTGACCAAACTCGGGGCCAACGTAATTCATAAAGGCAATGCCAAGGTTCATGTTTCAGGCCATGCTGCAGCTGGAGAGCTACTCTATGTCTACAACATCCTGAAGCCCAAAAACGTCATGCCAGTTCACGGTGAATATCGTCACTTGATGGCCAACGCCAAGGTTGCAGAGCAAACTGGAATTAGTCGTGAAAACATAATTCTGGCCGAGGATGGCTTTGTGATTGATTTGTTCGACGGCCAGGCGAAAGTAGTCGGTGAGGTCGAGTGTGGGTTGTTGTTCGTTGATGGTAAGACTGTCGGAACCATAACTGAGGAGGACTTGAAGGACCGAAGAGTTCTAAGCGAAGAAGGTTTTATTTCGGTGTTTGTGGTAGTTGATCCGAACACCGGACTAATTACCGCAGGACCTGAGATTAGAGCTCGGGCCTTTGCCGAGGAAGATCATGTATTCGATGACGTCAAGCCGCAAATCGAAAAGGCGCTGCTACAGGCTGCTCGTGAGGGGATTCGGGACACTCACTCTTTGCAACAGGTTATTCGAAGAAGTGTTGGAGGCTGGGTTTCAAAAGCTCATCGCCGGAAGCCCATGATCATTCCTGTTGTCATCCACGGCTAGCCGCTCCAGGTTCCGCTGGTTTTGGCCGGGCCGCTAGTAGTTTAAGAGCCATGGCAACCAGAAAATCGCCTCCTGCGAGAAAACGCGCCCCAGCCAAGACTCAGGTTCTAAAGCCCAAGGCTCAGGTGTCAAATCAGGCGCACCCACTGGTTCGTTTCTACCTGTTTTTGGCGCACGGCTTTGGAGGCGCAGCAAGGGCACTTTCCCCAGATCAAATCTCGAAGGAAGACCGCCGAGACGGACTTCCCTTCTTCATGGCGATTCTTGGAGGCCTAGGAGTTGCCGTTGGATGGTTTCTGATTCAAGAACCTTGGGCCCAAACCGTCAATGCCTGGAGCTTCGGGTTGTTATTTGGCCCGGTGTCGTTTGGGCTACCGGTAGTTATGTTCGTCTTTGCCATCTTCCTAGCTCGCCACCCTTCTACGGTCCGCGATAATTCACGCATCGGCGTGGGCTTATTTTTGATGCTGATTACCATCTCTGGTTTTTTCCACCTATTTAGCACTCAACCGCGGCCAACTGATGGAGTGATTGCCCTGGCTCAAGCCGGTGGGCTTTTTGGCTGGCTAATCTCCATACCTTTCTTGGCAACGATTACCATGTGGGGGGCGGTCCCCGCTCTTGCACTTATTGGGTTCGTGGCGGTCTTGATAATGACCAAGACCGCGCCAAACAAGATAGCCGAGCGACTGGGTGAGCTCTATGAATACCTATTTGGATCTTCTTTAGCAGGTGCACACCAGGAATTAGAGCCCGAGGAGACTTCGGACGCTTTTGATGGCACGAAGGTGCCTTGGTGGCGCAAGGGCAGAAAGGACGAAGGGTCCTTTGATTCTGCACTCGTCCAGTCAGAAGCAACTGGCTTGGTTGAGCAGCTTTTTGATCAGGAAGTTCCTGCCACCCGAGAGATTCCAGTGGTACAAACTTCTTCAAGCGAACCAGAGCTCCCCGAGGATCAAGAAGATGAACCGCCCATTGCTCAGGTGGGAAGAATTAATCGCACATATAAACTCCCTGACCCATCAATTCTTGGTGCAGGCACGGTCCCTAAACTTCGGTCCGAAGTCACTGACGCAGTAGTTGCCTCGATTAGCGCGGTGTTCAGAGAGTTTGACATTGAAGCCAGCGTGACAGGCTTTTCTAGGGGACCCACTGTCACAAGGTACGAGGTCGAACTTGCAGCCGGGGTAAAAGTGGAGGCTGTTACCAGACTGGCCAGCAACATCTCCTATGCAGTTGCCTCCAACGAAGTCAGGATCCTGGCTCCAATTCCCGGTAAGAGCGCAATCGGCATTGAGATTCCAAATACCGATCGAGAGACAGTTTCTCTCGGGGATGTTTTGCGCTCGCAAAACTCCAAGTTGTCTCAACACCCGCTCACCATTGGCATTGGTAAAGACGTTGAGGGTGGTTTCGTGGTGGCCAACTTGGCCAAGATGCCGCATCTTTTGGTCGCTGGGGCAACAGGTGCTGGTAAGTCCAGTTTTGTAAATGCCATGATCACCTCGATTCTCATGCGAGCCAAGCCCGCCGAGGTAAGGCTTGTGCTAATTGACCCAAAGCGCGTAGAGCTGGCTGCCTACCAAGGCGTGCCGCATTTGATTACTCCGATTATCACCAACCCCAAAAAGGCAGCAGAAGCGCTGCAGTGGGTAGTTAAAGAAATGGACATGCGATACGACGACCTTGCATCCTTTGGCTTCAAGCACATCGATGATTTCAACCGCGCGGTAGTTGCCGGGGAGCTTTCGGTTCCCGAAGCATCCACCAGAAAACTGCAGCCGTATCCTTACCTGCTGGTCGTTGTTGACGAGCTTGCCGATCTCATGATCGTGGCTCCGCGCGATGTTGAGGACTCAATCGTTCGCATCACCCAGCTCGCTCGAGCTTCCGGAATTCATTTAGTGCTTGCCACGCAGCGACCTTCTGTCGACGTTGTAACTGGATTGATCAAGGCCAATGTGCCTTCAAGGCTCGCTTTCTCAGTTTCATCGGTGACGGACTCTAGAGTTATTCTCGATCAGCCTGGTGCTGAGAAGTTGGTTGGTCAGGGAGATGCTCTGTTTTCCCCGATGGGCACCAACAAGCCGATTCGCGTTCAGGGAGCCTGGGTGGGTGAAGCAGAACTTCACGCAGTCGTTGCACACGTCAAGGCCCAGATGGAACCGGAGTATCGAAGTGACGTTGCCGTCACCGTCACGGCTAAGGTAGTCGATGCTGATATCGGCGACGATCTCGATGTGCTGCTGCAGGCAACGGAATTGATTGTCAACTCACAGTTTGGTTCGACTTCGATGCTGCAACGGAAGCTTCGAGTTGGTTTTGCAAAAGCTGGCCGCCTGATGGATCTTCTAGAATCCAGAAACATCGTCGGTCCTTCGGAGGGTTCAAAGGCCAGAGAAGTTTTAGTGAAGCCCGAGGATCTGGCGACTGTATTAGGCCAACTCAGGGGTGATGTGCCGCAGACTATGAGTTTTGACTCTGGAATCATTAAAGTATCGAATGAGAACGACGACGGCGACGAGGATGCGTGGCAGCTGACGGGCAGGCCGTGAACCTTCCAAACTCCATCACTTTAGCTCGAATAGCACTTGTTCCATTTTTCGTTGCGCTAATTTTGCTTGCTCCAGAACCAAACTCTTGGGAGCATTGGCTGGCTGCTTTCGTGTTCATTCTCGCGATTTCTACAGATGGCATTGATGGTGCGGTCGCAAGAAGAACCGGTACGGTGACTAACCTGGGAAAAATCCTTGATCCCATCGCGGATAAGGCTCTTATTGGCGGAGCACTGCTCACGCTGTCTTATCTTGAGGAAATTGACTGGTGGATCACCACATTGATTTTGGCCAGGGAGATTCTGGTCACGTTGTATCGGGTGGTAGTTGTGAAAAGAACTGTTATTGCCGCAAGCAGCTCTGGAAAGCTCAAGACCATATTGCAGGGCATCGCTATCGGGGCAGTGCTTGTCCCATTTGAGGTTTGGGTGCCAGCCTGGAGCTTTGTTGAGCAGGCGTTGTTGTTCGTGGCGCTGGCATCCACTTTGATATCGGGAGTTCAATTTTTCGTTGCGGCGAACAAAAAATGACTACCGCTCTACAGATTCTTGCTGCACTTAGGTCGGAGAATAAGAAGCTAGTTATCGCCGAGTCGCTAACTGGCGGATTACTAACCGCGGAGTTTGCCAAAGTGCCCGGAGCTTCCGATGTGTTGCTTACTGGAGTAGTTGCCTACGACACAAACTTAAAGCACGAACTTCTTGGGGTATCTAAGCAGCTTCTCGAGAATCAAGGTGCGGTAGATCCTGAAGTGGCCGCCCAGATGGCCGAGGGGCTGAGGGAAAAAATCTCCCTCAAGCTAGGGATAGATCTAGCCCAAATGGTTGCTATTTCGACAACTGGAGTAGCCGGTCCGACCGAGCAAGATGGCAAACCGGTTGGGGAGCTCTATATCGCGGTCTCTTCAGGTCCCGAGGGATCGGTATCAAGCAACGTATTTGCTCATCAGTTGTCGGGGGGTCGAGCCGAAATACAGGAAACTGCGGTTTTGCTGGGACTTGGTCACCTGTGGGAAGAAATTGCGGAATAATCAAGTTGTCGTTAGTCAGCACTAAAATAAAGTTTCGGAAGGAGGGTCAGATGACATTAGTTAGAACAGAAATCGGAGACGTACTTCGCGATTTCAGGCTTCAGAAGGGTCAGACTCTCCGCCAGGTAGCCGGCCGCGCCAGCGTTGCCCTTGGCTATCTGAGCGAGCTAGAGCGTGGCCAGAAAGAGGCATCCTCAGAGATATTGTCTGCGGTGGCCGATGCGCTGGAAGTGCCGCTTTCAGTGGTTCTTCGAGAGGTTTCGGACCGTATTGCCCTAGTAGAAGGGGTACTTCCAGAGGAGTTCATGGCTCAGGCATCCGGCGCTCGCGAAGTATCGGATCTGACAGTTCCTATTGGTTTCGTCCAGGACTTCAACGAGCAGCTCAAAAAGAGCCTGCTTTCAAGCCGCAGCTAGCCTGAATTCAGGCCGAAGTGCGCCTAAGCCAGTTTCACGAACTAATGGCCGATGAGTTCGGTAAGGCCCACGCTGAAGTAATAATCCGGGATTTTGCCCTGCTGGAGCTGGGGGATCAGACCGGAGCAACTTTGCTGGCGAGAGGCGAAGACCCAAAGCATATCTGGCTTGCCATTTGCCGAGCTCAGCAGGTGCCAAAAGAGCGCTGGAGCGGACTGGACAAAAAAGCTAAAAAACAACACGCCGAGTAAATCAACACTCGAAATCTTGTTCGAATCCTGCTAGAGTGCATTTTAGGCAGTTCAAGAGCTCAAAGTTATGCACAAATTGGTGTTTTGAGCCCAGAAGTGTCGGTAGCCAAAAGTAATGTCGGAAGCATCACGAGTCGAAAGAGGAACCACAGATGCCATCAGCTTCAGATCGCGAAAAAGCACTAGACACAGCTCTTGCCCAGATTGACCGTCAGTTCGGAAAGGGCTCAGTTATGCGCCTAGGTTCCGATGACCGAGCCCCGGTTGAGGTTATTCCAACCGGATCCATCGCGCTAGACGCAGCCCTTGGTACCGGGGGCTTGCCACGCGGAAGAATTGTTGAAATTTACGGGCCAGAGTCTTCAGGTAAGACCACCCTCGCCCTTCATGCCATTGCCAACGCCCAGCGCGCTGGAGGAATTGCCGCGTTCATTGACGCCGAGCACGCCTTGGACCCGGAATATGCCAAGGCGCTCGGCGTTGACATCGACGCACTGCTAGTGAGCCAGCCAGACACCGGTGAGCAAGCCCTGGAGATTGCAGACATGCTAATCCGATCCGGCTCCATTGACGTGATAATCGTTGACTCAGTTGCTGCCCTAGTACCTAGAGCTGAAATCGAAGGTGAAATGGGAGATTCCCACATGGGTCTGCAGGCCAGGCTAATGTCTCAGGCACTTCGCAAGCTAACTGGTGGTTTAAGTAATACCAACACCACAATGATCTTTATCAACCAGCTTCGAGAGAAGATTGGTGTGTTCTTTGGAAGTCCTGAGACCACCGCTGGAGGTAAAGCTCTCAAGTTCTATGCCTCTGTGCGATTAGATATTCGCCGCATTGAAACTCTCAAGGATGGCACTGAAGCAGTCGGAAACAGGACTCGCGTCAAGGTTGTAAAAAACAAGATGGCCTCGCCTTTCAAACAGGCTGAGTTCGACATTATCTATGGAGTAGGAATCTCACGAGAGGGAAGTCTTTTGGACTTCGGTGTTGAGAATGAAATCGTGAAGAAATCTGGTGCTTGGTACACCTACGAAGGTGAGCAGCTAGGTCAAGGTAAAGAAAACTCGCGCAACTACCTCATTGACAATCCAGAGGTGGCAAACGAAATCGAAAAGAAGATTAAAGCCAAACTTGGTGTTGGTGTTCCAAGAGCAGTAGCCGACTTGCCTGTCGAGGAAGCCTCTATTCAGGAAGCCCCGGTGGCCTCTAAGAAGGCTGCAAACGCCAGCTAATCATGCTCTCATCGGTCGATAACCTTGAAGAGCGTGCGCGAAACATCGTTTTGAAGTTGCTCGAGCGAGGACCTAAGTCCTCGTCCGAGCTGGCTTCGGCGCTTGAGAAGCACGAAATTCCTAAAGAAATTGCAAAGTTAGTAATTGACCGATTCTCCGAGGTTGAGCTAATTGACGATGCCTCCTATGCCCACCAGCTCGCTGATGCATCCAGGCGCACTCAGGGCCTAGCTCGGTCTATGGTCAAGCGAAAGCTGGCCGATAAAGGCCTTGATCAAGACCTGATCAATCAAGTAGCTTCTGACATTACCGACGAGGATGAGCTCCTAGTTGCAACCGCCTTGGCAATCAAACGCCTCCGGCAACTGAGCAAACTAGCCCCAGAGGTGAGAAATCGCCGGTTGATTGGGTTCTTGCAGCGGCGGGGTTTTGGACCTTCAATTGTTTTCGGCGCCATTAGGGAAGCTGAGGCCGACGCGGTAAAATCAGAAGTCTGATGCTTACCCAAACTCGCAGCTATGAGGTGAGAACCTACGGCTGCCAAATGAATGCCCATGACTCCGAGAGGCTCTCGGGCCTACTCGAGGACGCTGGATACCTGCCAGGTGAGCCCGGTGACTCAGATGTCGTGATTTTCAATACTTGCGCCGTGCGTGAAAATGCAGACAACAAGCTCTACGGAAACCTTGGGACGATGCTGGCCAAGAAGGAAGCAAATCCAAACTTTCAGATTGCCGTTGGTGGCTGTCTTGCTCAGAAGGACCGCGATACCATCATCAAAAAAGCCCCTTGGGTGGATGTAGTTTTTGGTACGCACAACATGGGATCGTTGCCTACTCTTTTAGAGAGAGCAAGGCACAACAAAGAAGCTCAGGTCGAAATCCTCGAGGCGCTGGAGACATTCCCCTCGGATCTTCCAACTAAGCGCGACTCGGTGTATTCAGGTTTAGTATCCATCTCCGTGGGATGTAACAACTCCTGCACTTTCTGTATCGTGCCTCAGCTTCGAGGAAAGGAAAAAGACCGACGGCCTGGCGAAATCTTAAGTGAAATCAAGGCGTTGGTTGACGATGGCGTGATTGAGATTACGTTGCTGGGGCAAAACGTAAATACCTATGGTGTTGAGTTTGGCGACCGTGGCGCTTTTGCAAAATTACTACGGGCCTGTGGAGAGATTTCAGGCCTAGAACGAGTTCGCTTTATGTCTCCGCATCCAGCGGCCTTTACCGATGACGTCATTGATGCAATGGTCGAGACCCCGAACGTGATGCCTCACCTTCACATGCCACTGCAGTCCGGTTCCAACCAAGTCCTCAAGGCCATGAAACGAAGCTACCGTAGTGACAAGTACCTAGGAATTCTTGAGCGCGTGAGGAAGGGCATACCCGATGCAGCGATCACCACTGACATAATCGTTGGGTTTCCAGGCGAGACTGAGGCAGATTTTCGAGACACTATGGACGTAGCCAGCCAAGCTGGATTTTCGATGGCCTACACATACCAGTATTCGATTCGCCCAGGCACCCCAGCTGGAGTGATGGAGAATCAGATTCCCAAAGAGGTAGTTCAAGACCGCTATGAGCGGCTCATTGAGCACGTCAATGAAATAGCTTGGACCGCAAACAAGAAGCAACTTGGTGGACACGTTGAGGTGCTGGTGGCAAACCACGAGGGTCGCAAAGATCAGCAGACCCGGAGACTCACAGGTCGGGCTAGGGACAATCGCCTAGTCCACTTCGAATCTCCAGAGGGCGAGCCAGCTCCTAGACCTGGTGACCTAGTGAGAGTCATGGTTACCGACGCCAAGCCGTATTTTCTGCTTGCCGATAATCCTGCTGCTGGATACAACATTCGGCGAACCCGGGCTGGCGATGCCTGGGAGAATATGGAAGCTTCTTCCTGCGCTACTGATCTTCCTGAAACCAGAAGCGTGAACCTAGGGCTTCCGACTCTTCGCGTTAAATAAATGGCAGCGAAGCTACTTGCTGTAGTTGGTGCTACCGGAACCGGTAAAAGCGAACTTGCACTCGGTCTTGCTGAAAGAATCCAAACCTTCGGACTAAAAGCAGAGATTGTTAATGCCGATGCTATGCAGCTCTACCGTGGAATGGACATCGGAACAGCTAAGTTGCCGATTTCAGAGCGTCGGGGCATTCAACATCACCTGATTGATGTTCTCGAAATAACACAGGAGTCAACCGCAGCGGAATATCAGCGGCTTGCACGAGCGAAGATTCTTGATCTGCAGGCAAAAGGGATAATTCCGATTTTAGTCGGAGGCTCGATGCTGTATGTTGCAGCGTGCCTAAACAATTTTGAGTTTCCGGAGCGTGATCCAGAGCTTCGTGCCGAGCTCGAGATCGAATTGATTGAGCACGGACCAATACACATGCACAAAAAACTTACCGAGCTTGATGCCATTGCTGCGAGTCGAATAATTCCTGAAAATGGAAGACGCGTTGTTCGCGCTCTAGAAATCGTCATGCTTACGGGGGAGCCATTCGCGGCTGCTCTGCCGGATGAGATTGAATCTTGGCAACCGGTTCTCGAGTTTGGAGTGCGAATGGACCGAGAGGTGCTGGTGTCCAAGTTGGAGCAGAGGGTAGTGAAGATGTGGAAAGCGGGGTTAGTTGAGGAGGTCAAGTCTTTGATCCCCCTTGGACTTCGCGAAAGCAAGACCGCTTCGGTGGCAATTGGCTACGCGCAGGCACTTGGTGAACTTGATGGCGAACTTGCGCGAGAGCAAGCAGTTGCCTCGACCACTCAGCTCACCCAGCGGTACGCCAGAAGGCAGGTTAGTTGGTTCAAGCGAGACACCCGAATTCATTGGCTTGACGCTCTTGACACCGGAATACTTGAGCAGGCGTTTGAAGTCATGACCAACGATGGCATCTTGGCTAGTCGGACCTAGGCTTTAGTTATGTCAAAAATTTCGTTCACAAAGGGCCACGGCACGGGCAATGATTTCGTGCTGGTGCTTGACGCTGACGGTGCAATTTCTTTGACCGCATCCCAGATAGCAAAAATTTGCAACAGACATTTTGGAGTCGGGGCGGACGGGCTTATTCGCGTGGTTCGCTCAGAAAATCTTCCAGAAGGTAAGCCCATACTTGAGCAGGAACCAAATGCAGTTTGGTTCATGGACTACTACAACGCTGACGGACAAGCCGCCGAGATGTGTGGAAACGGGATAAGAGTTTTTGCACGCTTTTTGATTGAACGTGGGCTTGCTGAAATAGCGGGAGGTTCGACTCTTCCGGTGGGCACTCGAGACGGAGTCAAGGACATAACAAAGTCAGCCAATGGCTTTGCCGTTGATCTCGGGAGATGGCGTCTAGATGCCGAATCACTAGTTGAAGCAACCGGTCTAGGTGTTGCTCGTCCCGCGCAAGGAATAGACGTAGGCAACCCTCATGCGGTCGTAGCTTTGGCTACTGATTCTCAATTAGCGGCGCTGCGGCTAGTGGATGCCCCTTCAATTGAACCAGTGCCGATCAATGGGGCAAATGTGGAATTCGTTGTGCCAAAAGAGCCTATGGTAAAGGACGGGGTCGGGTACATTTCAATGAGAGTTTTCGAGCGTGGGGTGGGGGAGACGCTTTCATGTGGCACCGGAATCGCAGCAGCAGCCCTGGCTACCAGATACTGGGCAGGCAGCGATGCGCCGAATCAATGGCAAGTATCTGTTCCAGGTGGAACGGTTGCAGTTCGGATGTTTGCAACCGAAGATGGCGAACACGTAGGAATTAGCGGACCCGCGGAAATAAGCTTTGACGGCGAAATAGATCTAGCGACTCTCTAGGAAATCCTCGTCACCTTTATTACTCGGTAAGTTTTGACCGAAGTATGACGAGAAACTTCATAGCTTGAAGCTAGCTCCTCAGTCAGCCACTTTTGCAGAGAATCTGAGCCTAGGTTTTTTTGAACAACAAGAAACGCTTGACCTCCACTTTCTAATCTTGGAAGCCAATTCAAAAGTAGGGCGTGTAATTCCTTTTTTCCGATGCGAATCGGGGGATTTGACCAGATTTGCGAAAATGTCAAATCTTCGGGTACTTTTTCTGGAAGCGCTGCAAAAATATTTGTAAGCCCTAAATCGTCTGCGTTCTTGGACGTTAGCTCAATCGACCGGTTATTTATGTCAACCGCCCAGACTTTAGCAGTTGGCTGAATCCTCGCGAGGTTGAGGGCGATGGGCCCCCAACCACATCCCAGGTCAAGCAAGTCACCTGCTTGAGCAAGATTATTCATCTGATCGATTAGCACTTCAGTACCAACATCTAGTTGCTGAGGGCTAAAAGTACCCGAAGCTGTTGTGACTTGGGTTAACACTCCGGCGACTGGAATCTCGATTGATTTTGATTTTAAGGGACTCTTGGGTTCCTGGGAAAAGTAGTGTTCCTCAGACATGAGGTCAATCTATCCCACTTCTGATTACTAGGGTTGAGGCATGGATGAAGAACCAGAGCGCGCGGAGTCGATAATTGACCGGATTCTTCGCCGGGATGAGCGGGCAAAGGGCTTTGGGGCAGGTGACTCCTCTTCCTTCGACGGTGACCAGTTAGAGCTCGAGGAGCGCTCGGCACTCAAGCGCGTAGCGGGGCTTTCTACGGAACTGCAAGACATCAGTGATGTTGAGTACCGTCAGCTGAGGCTAGAGAAAGTTGTTTTGATTGGGGTTTGGGGTAAGGGGACGATAGCCGACGCTGAGAATTCAATTCGAGAGCTTGCCGCACTTGCCGAAACCGCTGGCGCTGAGGTCCTCGACGGTCTGCTACAAAGACGCGATTTTCCGGATGCGAAAAGTTATCTAGGCAAAGGTAAAGCGCAAGAGCTAAAGGCAGTAGTGGCAGCTTGCGGAGCCGACACAGTGATTGCTGACACCGAGCTGGCTCCCAGTCAACGAAGAAATCTCGAGGACATTGTCAAAGTCAAGGTTGTGGACCGAACGGCAATCATCCTGGACATATTTGCCCAGCATGCAAAATCGAGAGAGGGTAAGGCTCAAGTTGAGCTAGCTCAACTTGAGTACCTTCTTCCAAGACTTCGTGGTTGGGGTGAATCGATGTCTCGTCAGGCCGGTGGTCAAGTAGGCGGTGGAGTGGGAATAGGCTCTCGTGGACCAGGTGAAACCAAGATTGAACTTGACCGAAGAAGAATTAATACGCGAATGGCAAAGCTCCGTAAGCAAATTAAGGAGATGGCACCAGCCAGAGAAACTAAACGTTCAACCAGGTCAAAAAATCAAGTCCCTTCGGCCGCTATTGCCGGTTATACCAACTCAGGAAAATCATCGCTTTTAAACAGGGTTACAAGTGCTGGGGTACTCGTCGAGAACGCTCTTTTTGCAACCCTTGATCCGACTGTAAGGCGCGCAGAGACATCTGATGGCCGGGAATACACGCTTTCTGACACGGTTGGTTTCGTTCGAAACTTGCCTCATCAACTGGTTGAGGCATTTCGTTCCACAATCGAGGAGATCTCCGGAAGCGACCTGGTTGTTCATGTGGTCGACGCCTCACATCCTGATCCAGCCAGCCAGATTCAAACGGTAAGAGACGTTTTGACGGAGGTAGAGGCGACCGATATCCAAGAGCTGGTGGTTTTCAATAAGTGCGACCTAATTGACGAGACAGAGGCGTTGGCACTTCGAGGCATGGAACCCGGTTGTCTTCTGGTGTCGGCAGCAACCGGTCAGGGGATACCTGAGCTTCTGGCAAAAATTGAGAGCCTGCTCCCAAGGCCGGAAGTTTTTATGCGGGTACTACTTCCTTATTCTCGAGGGGATCTAGTTTCTAAGATTCATTCAGAAGGTAAAGTGTCCAGCATCGAGCACCGAGAAGATGGCACGTATGTTCAGGCTCTAGTTAAGCCGGCATTAGCTAGCGAACTGGACCAGTTTTCGCTAGATGCTTCTTAGAACAGCAACAACTTTTCCGAGAATGACAGCATGATCGCCCAAGATGGGTTCAAAACTTGAATTTCTAGGTAGCAGCCACGTATGGCCATCGCGCTGTTTAAATGTTTTGACAGTCGCTTCCTCTTCAAGAAGTGCAGCGACAATGTCGCCGTTCTCGGCAGTTTGTTGCTGACGGACCACAACCCAGTCACCATCGCAGATGGCAGCGTCAATCATAGATTCGCCGACGACCTTTAGAAGGAACAGGTCGCCCTTACCGACTAGTTGTCTTGGAAGCGGGAAAATCTCTTCGATGTTTTGCTCGGCGGTTATTGGGCCACCGGCGGCGATTCGACCAACCATTGGCACCATTGCGGCATCCCCAATCGGCGTCACATTCTCCACGTCGGCGCCGGGGTCAGCTTCAAGTCCAGGAACTTCGATAAGCACATCTATGGTGCGCGGTCTTTTAGGGTCACGGCTTATGTAACCAGCTAGCTCCAGCTGGTTGAGCTGATGGGTCACAGACGACGGGGATGAAAGCCCCACTTCGTCCCCAATTTCCCGCATGCTCGGGGCATAGCCTTTGTCCAGCTTGGACCGTTGAATGGCTTGCAGAATGCGCTCCTGCATGGCGCTGAGGCTCGAGGCCCGGCGTGTTGGCTTTTTGGCGTCCATTTCACCCTTTCAGAAAGGCCCAAATCAGGCTGTTATCGAAACTTTATTCTAAATTTGGCTTTAAATCAAACACATTTTCGAAAATTTTCGTATTTGCTTGACAAAATGTCGGTGGTTGCTTGTAATCTTGTTCTAAGTAGAACACTTGTTCGAATTCCTCAAGGAAAGGTTCCAAAATGGCAGCAGCAGTGTCCACAGCAATAAAGCTTCACCCAATGAGCCTCAAGCGTCGCGTCAGGCTCTCCCGCACTCTGTTTTTCCTGTCCGGGATGATCCTTGTGATCGCCGGTTTGGCTTTCAACCAAAGTGCAGTCGCTACCGATCAGCAGCTGATGAGCTCAAATGCCTTCAACTACGTGTCTGTCATGCCAGGGGACACGCTCTGGGAATTGGCCCAGACTTATGCCGAGGACAAGAGCCAGCAAGACTGGATTGCGGAGATTATTCTTCTCAACAACTTATCTAGTGCGACCCTTGTTGCAGGAGACAAGCTAGCCCTCCCATAGAGTCTCAAACACTAGTTTTTTACTAGCCACTAATCTTGAGGAGTGGCTAGCCTAAAGACTTTTCCAAACGAGATTCCAATGACAACAAACGCCCAAAGCTTTTGGCTGGCCAGCGAGTGGGAAATCTTTTCCAAAACTCCCGGGCCCATCAAAGGTGCGTAAGTGAGCGCTGTCGTAGTAGTTCTTGACTATGGCTATGAGTTTGATGATTTGCTGATAGCCGCACTTGAGTCATCAGGCGCCCAGGTCGAAGTTAGCGCTGACTCAGCCAAGGTCCAAGCCGCCGATGGGTTAGTCATTGTTGGCCAAGAAGATTTCCAATCTGTAATGAAATCACTTAAAAAAGTTAGAGCACCAGATCTAGTCGATCGGCGTTTAGCAGGTGGGAAAGCAGTTCTTGGAATATCTGCAGGTATTCAGATCATGTTTGAAGAACTTTTTGATGATGACATTCTGACCGAAGGACTTGGCCAGTGGCCCGGAGCCGTGCAAAAACTTAAGTCTTCGCAATTTCAAGACTCGCCCTGGAGGGGTGTCTCGGCAGCTGTGGACTCAAAGTTGTTTCATGGAATCGAGAACGAGTTGTTTTACTTCGCCAATTCCTGCGCTGCTACAGAATTCCCACTCCAAGTTGAACCGCCTTTTATTGCCCCGTTATTGACATTTTCCAATTACGGTGAGAAACACATTGCGGCCGTTGAAAACGGGCCATTGACTGGGGTCCAATTTCATCCGGAGAAATCCGGTGATGCTGGAATCGCTTTGCTTCGCAACTGGCTGGCAGCATTTTAGAAAGGCTATGATTTGGCAAACTATCTAGAGTTACTTCCAGCCGTCGATGTTGCTGACGGTCGGGCTGTTCGTCTAACTCAAGGAAAATCCGGCTCCGATACACACTCCGGATCTGCGCTTGAGGCTGCCTTAGCCTGGATTGAAGCTGGAGCTGAATGGATTCATCTAGTGGATCTTGATGCTGCCTTTGAGCGCGGGGAGAATCGAAAAGTCATACAGGAAGTTGTATCGGCTTGCTCTGGAATAAAAATTCAACTATCAGGCGGCATTATTGATGACACCTCCTTGAAAAATGCTCTCGATAGCGGGGCAACTCGGGTAGTTCTGGGAACAGCAGCGCTGGAGAATCTTAATTGGGTGGGGAGTGCTATCGAAGAATTCGGTGACCTGCTCGCCATTGGGATAGATGTTCGTGGAAAAACTCTTGCAGCTAGAGGCTCAACTAAAGAAGGCGGCGAGCTGTTTGAGGTATTGGAACGCCTCGAACAAGCAGGAAGTTCGAGATATGTAGTCACTGACGTTACTAAGGACGGAGCTCTAGAGGGCCCAAACTTTGAGCTTCTTAGTCAAGTTCTCGCAAGGACTCGAAAGCCGGTGGTAGCAAGCGGCGGCATCTCAAATCTTGAGGACATATCAGCATTGAGGGAACTCGTTGAAAAAGGGCTAGAAGGTGCAATTCTTGGAAAAGCACTCTATGCCAAGCGCTTCACTCTCGAGCAAGCGTTGGAAATTGCAAGTAAGTGAGCGAGCCTACGGATCCAAACCGATTCACTGACTCAGCAGGAACTCTCTGGCAAGGTAGGAGTTTTGATAAGAATGTCTTTAGGGACGACGATGGCAAGGCTCCGCCAAAACTTATAGAGGCGATTGCAAAGTTTCGATCAGGCGAAGCTCAGGCTGAGGAAGTGGTTGATCAATTTCGCGTTTCGAGGCTTTTGGTTCCACTGTTGGCAAATCTAGGCGAATCGGAAGTTGGTCCCCACGGTCAAACGGTTGACAAAAGTGCTGAGCTATCGATTGTCACAGTGAAGTCCCCAGACAATCAGGATGCTCTGGTTGTATTCTCATCGGTCGATGCGATGAACAGATGGAATCGCTCATCTCGTCCAGTCCCTACTGACGCGATTCGAGTCACCCTTGCCGCTGCGAGCCAGATGAGCACGCGAGTTGTATTAGATCCAGGAAGCGATACCGAATTCGTTATTCGGCGGCCAGCGATTGCGAAAATTGCCCAATCTCTTCCATGGCTACCGCCAGATAAAAATCCAGCAGTTAAACAGGTAATTGGCGAGTCAATTCTTAGTGAGCCACTGGTTGTTGGATTTGAGCTTTCAACTGCCGATCCAAATTCGATTCTTCAGGGGGCCGAGCTCCAGATCATGATGCGGCTTCAAGCTGGGGCAGAACCGGCTGTGGTTCGAGATCTAATCGAGCGAATTAGCAGTTTTTGGTCAGAATCTGCCGAATTTGCCTCGTCAGTAGACTCGGTCTCAATCAAGCTTCAAAGCTAATTGACTGGCCCGGTGTACTTTTCTCCAGGTCCCTGACCGGGGGCATCTTTAATTACGGACGCTTCGCGAAAAGCCAATTGAACCTGGCGGAGAGCGTCTCGTAGAGGCCTTGCGTGATGATCCCCCAGGTCTGGTGCCGCGGCAGTGATTAGACCTGCTACGGCGGTAATGAGTTTCCTGGCCTCATCGAGGTCGCCTTTTCGGCCGTCGGCTGCAAGCCCGCACTGGACCGCCGCCACACTGAGTAGGTCTACCGCATATCGACCGATTACCTCAACGGCTGGCAGATCCGAAATCTCGGTGATCTGGTCTTCGATCTTGTCGTATTCAGACAACTATTCTCCTTTTGGGGCTTTGATGCTAGGCTATCCCATGGCTCCGAGGTCTAGGCCTCGGTCAGAAGTGGATTAGTTTCCCACCCGCGTCTACCGAATTAAAAGGTTGCCGGGTAAAGCTTTTTTGCGTTCTGCATTTCCTTGGGCATGTTGTTCTTGGTGTGGCCATTTGTCACGTCGATAAGGAGAACCAGATCAGCGATCCCCGCATCAATGACCGCATCCGAGTACCAGAGGTTCGCCTCGTGGGTGCACTGGGTGAACAGGTTGGAGTTGTAAAAATCGAGGATGCTTTGCGCATGGCGCAAGAAGCAGACTTGGACCTCGTAGAGGTTTCACCACAATCCAGCCCTCCGGTTGC
>WLGB01000012.1 GCA_009703455.1 Actinomycetota bacterium | reverse complement strand
GTCTATACCAACCAAGGAAACGGGCGTCAAGGTTGCAGGACCGGCGACATGAGCCTCAGCGCCCAGCGTGTCAAGAAGAATCAGATTCGATCTAGCAACGCGGGAGTGGGAAATATCTCCGACTATTAGGACTTTTAAGCCCGTGAGATCCCGACCTCTGTTGTCAGGCCAAAACGACTGACGGATGGTCATTGCATCAAGAAGTGCCTGACTCGGATGCTCATGAGAGCCATCCCCAGCATTGATTACTGCAGAATCAACCCAGTCGGTGTGAGCCAAACGATGAGCCGAACCGCTGGATGAATGCCTTAGGACGATAGCGTCGGCCCCCATCGCTTCTAGTGTTTGCGCGGTGTCTTTGAGTGACTCCCCTTTGGACATCGATGAGCCTTTAGCCACAAAGTTGATCACGTCCGCTGAAAGTCTCTTCGCCGCTAATTCAAAGGAAATTCTGGTTCGTGTCGAATCTTCAAAGAATAAGTTAACAACTGTCTTGCCACGAAGTGTCGGAAGCTTCTTGACTTGTCGGTCGTTGACTTCGGCCATGTCCTCGGCTAAATCCAAAAGTGCGACCGACTGCGCGGCATCTAAATCACTAGCAGACAAGAGGTGTCTCATGACTCAATCACGACCTCGTCCACCTCGTCAATCTCACTGAGCTTTACAAATATATGCTCAGCGGAGGAAGTCGGAAGATTCTTGCCCACGAAGTCAGCCCGTATCGGAAGCTCCCGGTGTCCGCGGTCAACCAATGCAGCAAGCAGAACAGCACTTGGTCTGCCGTGATCATTTAGTGCATCCAAGGCAGCTCGAACAGTTCGCCCGCTGTAGAGCACATCGTCCACCAGCACTACTGTCTTATCGGAAATTCCGCCTATTGGAACAGAAGTCACGCCTGGGCCACGAGTTGGCTGCTGGTCCAGGTCATCTCTGTAGAGCGTGACGTCAAGAGACCCAACTGGTACATCTGTCCCGGAATGCGTCCTAATGATTCCGGCGATTCTTTCGGCAAGAAAAGTACCGCGAGTAGGAATCCCTAAGAGAACAAGGTCTTCAAAACCGTGATTGGCCTCAAGAATCTCATGTGCAATGCGTGTTATGGCTCGATGTAAGTCATCGGCGGTCAAGACGGTGCGTTTTGGCAAAACGCCCACCTCCTTCTCCGCCTCACAGGACGGTACTTAAAGGATGTATCTTCAAGATGCTAGCAGAAAAAACTTATCTTGCTGTTCTAGTGTTCGAAATTGCCGACAGTAAGCCGTTCACAAATACACCGGATTCCTCCGTGGAATATTCACTGGCGAGGGCCACTGCCTCGGAAATTGCCACTCCATCTGGTACTTCATCATTAGAAAGGATTTCCCAAACAGCAACCCGAAGAATGGCTCTGTCAACAGCCGGCATTCGATCAATGGACCATTTGTGCGAAAACGAGGCGATTCGGTCGTCTATCTCAGCGTGAGAATCAATTACCCCGGCAACTATTTGCCTGGCGTAGCCAACAATTTCGTCCTGATTTTGTCTATCGGTTTGAGTCAGGGCTGTAGTGTCCAAAAGATCAGAAGGGTTTTGCTTCCGCATGTCCGCAGCGAAAATGGCGTCAAGCGCCATCTTCCTGGACTTGGTGCGGGAACTCACTTCTTAATCAGTAACTCGGCCGAGGTACTCGCCAGTTCTGGTGTCGACGCGAACCTTGACGTTCTGTTCGATAAACAATGGAACCTGAATCTGTAATCCGGTTTCAACGGTTGCTGGTTTTGTTCCACCGCTTGAGCGATCGCCCTGCAAGCCAGGTTCTGTATAAGTGATCTCTAGGACCACCGATGCAGGAAGTTCGACATAGATTGGGTTCCCCTCGTAGACCGCCACAACCGCCCCTTGATTCTCAAGAAGATAGTCCTTAGCTTCACCCACGACTTCTTCACTTAGGGTCATCTGCTCGTAATTTTGATTGTCCATAAACACGTAGCCCGAGCCGTCGTTATAGAGGTAATTCATCTCACGCTTGTCAACATTTGCGGTCTCGACTTTTACTCCAGCATTGAATGTTCGCTCAACTACTTTGCCAGTCAACACATTCTTAAGCTTGGAACGAACGAAAGCTGGGCCCTTGCCTGGCTTCACGTGCTGGAATTCGATAACTGTCCAAAGCTGGCCATCTATGTTTAGAACAAGTCCATTTTTTAGGTCGTTTGAGGTTGCCATAAGTCGTGCTTACTCTAGTTTCTGTTTGTAGTCGATTGAATTAAGGCAATTCTAGCGGTTCAAACCGAAAGCTGACGAAGAGCCAGCTTGTAAGAGTCGAATCCAAATCCGGCAATGACACCCGTTGCAGAAGCTGATATGACGCTCTTATGTCGGAATTGCTCTCTAGCGTGAGGGTTTGAGATGTGAACCTCAATCAAATTAGCCCCGCTAGCAGTATGAGCTTTGCACGCATCGGCCAAGGCATAGGAGTAGTGGGTGAATGCAGCCGGGTTTAGCACAATGTCAACCTTTGCATCAGTTGCTTCGTGGATTGCGGCCATAAGCTCGGCTTCGGAATCTGATTGCATGATGTTTAGATCTAGAGATAACGCTTTTCCAAGGGCAAGCAACTGATTTGTCAGGTCCTGGAAGTTCAAGCTTCCGTAAATGTCGGGCTCTCTTGAGCCGAGGCGCTGAAGGTTAGGGCCGTTAAGAACAAGAACTGACTTCATAGAAAATAGCCTACTCAGCTATCTCTTGAAACGCGGTGAATAGCATCTCTTCTGTTGGAGCCTGCATAATCGTAGGTTTTGCGATGTCGTCAAGGACCACGAATCTGAGGTTGCCACCTCGGGACTTCTTGTCGATTTGCATGTTAGACAGAAGCTGGGGCCATTTCTCCGCCGGATAGCTAATCGGAAGGCCCAGACTAGAAAGCAAATCTCTATGGCGCTTGACTACCTCTATGGGGAGCCTCCCATTTAGGTGCGCCAGTTCTGCAACGAAGATCATTCCGATTGAAATTGCTGCCCCGTGCCGCCACTTGTATCTCTCGGCTAGTTCTATGGCGTGACCAAGAGTGTGCCCGTAGTTCAGGATTTCCCTAAGCCCAGACTCTCTAAAGTCCTCGGCAACAACAGTGGCCTTGACTTGAACACTTCTACGAACCAGATCTTCACACTCCAAAGACAACGGATCAACAGCCCTTTCAAAATCAGACTCAATGATGCTGAGAATTTCAGGGTCGCTTATAAATCCGCACTTGACAACTTCGGCAAACCCGGCAAGTAATTCATTCTTGGGAAGGGTTGCTAGAGTGTCCAAATCAACGAGCACTGCAACTGGGGAATGAAACACACCAACAAGATTCTTACCCTCGCTGGTATTGATTCCAGTTTTGCCACCTACAGCAGCGTCCACCATGGCCAGCAATGTAGTTGGTATTTGTACGATGCCGACTCCCCTAAGCCAGGTGGCAGCAACAAATCCGGCTAGGTCGGTAATAGTGCCCCCGCCGAAGCCAATGATCGTGTCAGTTCTTGAAAACTCCGACTTTCCCAAAATACCCCAGCAAAAAGCAGCCACTTCAACTCTTTTTGCTTCTTCGTTATCGGGTACCCCTGCCAGCAGGACTTCAAAACCTTGGGACACTAAATAGTCCCTAAGCTTTTCCGCACTAACAGCTAGTCCGACAGGATGAACGACTAAAACCTTTTTTGCGGAGCCAAGATATTGCGGTACTTCGTCTAGAAGGCTTCTACCAATCACAACCGGATACGGATTCTGACCACCCACGGTGATCCGGCTAATCTCAGCCACGAGCTAACACCATCTGGGCTATGAGAGGGACTATTGAATTCAAGGACTTCGAGCTGGTATCCACTTCGAAGGTCGCTACCTGCTCATAGAGGGGCTTTCGCTCCTCGTAGATACGCTTCCAGTCCGCTACGCCGTTTTTCAAAAGTGGCCTTTTTCCAGCAAGTAATCGAGATGCCATGTGTTTACCGTTGGTCGAGAGGTAGATAACAAGACAGCCACGAAGAGCATCTCTGTTAACTTGTTGAGTTACAACTCCGCCCCCTGTTGCAACAACGCCACCGGTTGCAAGTGCAATCAGTAGGTGCTTACTCTCAATCGTCCTAAAATGCTCCTCACCAAACTTCGTAAAGATCTTGGAAATTGCGCCGTGTTCCTTGACGATTTCTTTGTCGGTATCCAAAAAGTTTCTTCCCAGGTACCTAGCGAGTTTCTTCCCAATAGTGGTTTTACCTACACCCATCGGTCCTACTAGTACAACTGTTTCGTTCACTAGTTATCGAAGGACTTTAAAACAGCTGGGATGCTTTCCAGGTAGGACTTCAGATTGCGCTTGGTCTCGTTGACGGAATCTCCGCCGAATTTCTCAAGCACCGAATTTGCTAGAACCAACGCAACCATTGCCTCTGCGACGATTCCAGCGGCAGGCACAGCACAGACATCCGATCTTTGGTGGTGAGCTTTTGTGGCTTCTCCGGTTGCGACGTCAATGGTCGCCAGAGCCTTTGGGACAGTAGAAATTGGTTTCATGCCGGTTCTAACTCTTAGAACTTCGCCAGTGGACATTCCGCCCTCTATACCTCCGGCTCTTCCAGACACTCTCCTGACTAATCCGTTTGCGTCACGTTCGATTTCGTCATGCGCCACGGAACCTCGACGCCTCGTTGTTTCAAATCCGTCTCCGACCTCAACACCTTTGATGGCCTGAATTCCCATAAGAGCTCCGGCAAGTTGGGAATCTAATCTACGGTCCCAATGAACGTAAGACCCGAGACCCGGGGGAAGTCCATATGCAAGCGTTTCAACAATTCCTCCGAGAGTGTCTCCACTCTTGTGACAGTCATCAATTTCCTGCACCATCAAATCGGAAACCGACTTAGAAAAGCAACGAACTGGATCCTCGTCAAGAGCGGACACGTCTGCTGGCTTTGGAAGCTCTCCATCTGTGTAAGAAACTGGGCCAATCGCTACGGTGTGTGTCACAAGTTCAATTCCTAGTTCGGCAAGAAATTTTGCTGCGACCTCGCCCAGCGCAACACGAGCTGCAGTTTCCCTAGCGCTAGCTCTTTCTAAAACAGGTCTTGCATCCAAAAACCCATACTTTTGCATCCCAGTAAAATCGGCATGACCTGGTCGAGGTCTAGTCAGCGGTTCGGCTCTCGCCCCAGAGATATCGCCCTCTTCAACAGGATCCGAAGCCATAATCTTGTCCCACTTTGGCCATTCGGTGTTTTGAATAGTTATGGCAACAGGACCACCCTGAGTTATTCCATGCCTCACCCCGGCACTGAGGTTCACTTGATCTTGCTCGAACTTCATTCGAGCACCGCGTCCAAATCCGAGCCTTCGTCGTGCAAGTGCTGCCTGGACGTCCGCTGTGGTAACTGAAACGCCAGCTGGCAAACCTTCCAGGGTTGCGATTAACTCCGGTCCATGGGACTCTCCTGCAGTTAGCCAGCGCAACATATTTCTAATTCTGGCACAACCGCGTCGAAAGGCAGACTATTTTAATGAAACCGCTGCACTCATCACTTGGTAGAGCTCACTACGATTAATCTCAACATCTCTGGCAAAACAGTCGACAAAGATTTCAATCTGATTTATCGCCTGCCAAATCAACATTTCAATGCCTGATATAACTCGCTCTGTTCCCCAGGCAATGGCTGGTTCGGATGGCCAGGGGCTGTAGGAAACATCGAACAGCCAGCCACTTGGCTTGATTGGCTCCTCTGAAATTTCCGCCCAAATCTCAGAAAAGCTTCCGGCTGGAACCAAGGACAACACAAGATCAGCATCAAAGACGGAACGTGCCTCCAACTCCAATATAGAAACGTTCATTCCCAGCTGGTCTGCAAATCTTTGCTGCTCTAGCAAGCTCTCGTGATTCCTAGCCAAAAGAACAATCGTGGCATCGGGGCAAATGACTCTAAGAGCAGCCAGCGCGGAAGTTGTCGTGGCGCCTGACCCAATAATTGAAACAGTCCTTGGAGGGGGCACCTTGGCAAGTGCTTGTTCTAAGCCAAAAACATCCGTGTTTGAGCCACGCCATCCACTCCCGCTTCGCAACAGCGTGTTGACAACCGAAGTTGTCGATGCTGTGTCACTGTGTTGTGTGGCAAAATCAAAGGCCTCTTTTTTTAGTGGCATGGTTACGGACGCTCCCGAGAATTCGCTCTCGGTCAAAAATCTCTCCAGATTACCAGGGGGAACTTCACGCGCTTCGTAAGAAAAGTCCAATCCCAGGTGTTGATAGGCAGCCGTGTGGAGGTTGGGGGAAAGTGAGTGATTTATTGGTGAGCCAATAACGCAGAATTTAGTTGTCATACCAGCCCGGGTTCTCGAGCTCCCACTTTCTGAGAAGTTTTACGTACTCCTCGTGCTGAGCGAGAGTTTTAGAAAACTTTGTTTCTCCCGTCGCCAAATCTATCGTTACGAAAAACAACCAGTCCCCTGCTGCCGGGTTTAGGGTAGCTTCAATTGCAAGAGCTCCAGGAGACGCAATAGGCCCTGGTGGCAAACCCTTGACGAGGTATGTGTTGTAGCCATGCTTAAGTTGTTCTTCCTTGCTAACTTCAGACATATCCTTGCCGCTGTAGCTGTAGGAAATCGTTGGATCGGTTTCGAGTGGCATGTCACGCTCAATTCGATTTGCGAACACTCTGGAAACCTTGAAAAAATCTTCTTCATGCTTGGCTTCGCGTTGGACAATCGAAGCCAATGTCAAAAGCTCATGCCACTGACTTACAGGCACCCGAAACTGCTCCAGCTCCTTCTCCATGCGAGTGACCATTGTCATGATTATGTCTTTAGCGCTGGCTTCCTTGTCAAAGCTGTAAGTAGCTGGAAATAGATATCCCTCAACAGTCAAAGCCTGGTCTGGAATCCCTAGACCCTTGAGGTCCTTCGCCGCAAGCTCAAATTCACCAATTGGAATCCCAGAGACTCGTGAGAGCTCCTCGAAAATTTGGACCGCACGATATCCCTCGGGAAGTGTGACTTTATAGGTCATTACATTTGAAGAATTAGATAGCACCTCAACTGCTGCTTTGTTACTCATCTTGAGTTTTAGAGTGAAACTGCCTGGGTAAAAAACGGGGTTAGTTTCGATTAGGTACCGATAGAAACTGTCAAAATCTCTTATGACGCCAGCGTCAACTAGTTTCTGGGAAATAGCGAGACCGTCTTCCCCGGACTCGATACGCACCACAACTTCCCCAACTCCGGGACCCTCGAAATCTAGAGTGGTTAGCTTTAGATACTGCGCCCGAAGTGCGTCGTAGTTTAGAGCAACAGCGCTCGCACCTATTAATCCAAGAGTAAGCAGCACGGTAATCGTGGTAAAAAGTCTTCGCGATCTACGCGCCGATCGTCTATTCATCAAGATCACCAACAAGTCTTCCTGGAGCCAGGCCTGATAACCGCTCGCTGTTCAGAGCCTGCTCTAGAATTTCCACTGCGCTGGCACTGTCTATCAAGTGCTTCGAGGACTTTGAGTCCTTGCCTGATTCACGAAGTTTGGACGAGGCGCTCACAGTTGTAAGTCTCTCATCTACCAGCCGAAGCGGCACGGAAATCGAAGTGGCAATTTCTCGAGCCCACATTCTTGCGTCCTCGGTAGATTTTGTTGCCTCTCCAGACAGTGCAATCGGATCACCGACAATCACCTCAATAACTGAGAGTTCAGCTATCAGTTCAGAAATCGACTGGGCGTCCTTGTCGACATGACTCGATCTTGCAAGTGTCGGTAACGGTGACGAAAGAATACCCTCTGGATCGCAGATTGCCAGACCAATACGGACTGTACCGACATCGACTGCTAGGCGTTTACCTTTTCTCATCTAGCTTGGAATTGAGCTTTCGATGACTTTGAAAGCTTTCGCAAGGTCCTTGACGTTGGGACCGCCGCCTTGAGCGAGGTCATCTTTTCCACCGCCACCACCACCAAGAATGGCAGAAGCTTCCTTGACTAACTTCCCACTTCCAATTCCTAAATTCTGGGCTGCTTTAGTTGTTGAAACAATTAGGACAATCTTTCCGGCGGACTCTCCAGCAATTGCAACCACCGCTGAGCCGGGTTCAAATCTTTCTCTCAACGCTACGGCTAAATCCCTCACCTGATCAGCAGACTCAACTGGACCAATTGTTTCGAGTATGACCTTTGTGTTGCCAATATTCCTAGCGCCTGCTAAAAACTCTGGAATCCTGAGCTTGAGCTGGTCCATCGAAAGAGTAGCTAATCGCTTTTGAGCGAACTTTAGGTCCTCAATAGTTGCGTAAATCTTCTCGGTTAGCTGTTCCTTGGGCACCTTCATGGCTTCAGACAGGGAAGACACTAGAGCGCGCTCAAGAGCCAATGCTTGGAAAGCTTCGAATCCCACCAAAGCTTCAAGTCTTCTTGAACCTGACCCAACCGAAGCCTCGCCAATGAACGAAACTAGTCCGACTTGAGAGCTCCGAGATACGTGAGTTCCTCCGCAAAGCTCCCTTGACCAAGGTCCGCCAATTTGGATTACTCGAACGCTCTCGTCGTAAGTCTCCCCGAAAAGCGCAACCGCGCCAAACGCCTTCGCCTCTTGGACTGACATGAACTGTGAACTGACGGCCAAGTCTTGGCGTATAGCCCGATTCGTGACTTCTTCAATCTCGGTCTTTGTTGAAGCCGAGAGAGATTCCCCCCAAGAAAAATCCAGACGCATGTAGCCGGGCTTGTTGTAAGAACCAGACTGAAGCGCTTGTGGTCCAAGAACCTGTCTAAGAGCTGCGTGCACAACGTGGGTTGCAGAGTGCGCTTGCGCAGCCCCTAGGCGCCAGTCGGCAGAGACCTCGGTTGAAACTTTGGCCCCGATGGAAACAGATCCTTGCTTCACAAGAACTGAGTGACTAATCAGCCCCTTGACTGGCTTCTGCACATCCAGAACTTCTAAAGAGAGTCCATCCCCCAGGATCAAACCCGAGTCACTATCTTGCCCTCCGGATTCGGCATAAAAACTTGTTTCATCAAGGATTACTTCAGCGACTTCGCCTTGGGTAATCTCCTTGACAACTTTTCCTTCGCGAATTAGACCTAAAACTTTCCCTGAGCTAACCAGCTCATCGTACCCAGTGAACTTGGTCGTGCCAATTGACCGGAATTCCCCGTAAACAGAAAGATCGGCGTTGGTGGATCGCTTCATCTTCGCGTCGTCTTTGGCACGTTGACGCTGGACGTTCATCAATGATGTGAACTTCTCGCGGTCAATGTTAAGCCCAGCTTCTTGAGCAATCTCAAAAGTTAGATCTACTGGGAAACCATATGTGTCATGGAGCAAGAAGACGCTATCACCAGTCAAGCTCGAAGCCTTAGATTTCTTAGCCTTATCAATTTCTTCGTCGAGAACGAGTAGGCCTGAATTTAGGGTTCGAAGAAATGCTTCTTCTTCGTTAACGGCGGTTCTTAGAATCCGATCAAAATCCGTTTCAAGCTCAGGATAGCTAGGCTTCATCGCATTCATCGATGCTGTAAACAACTCTCTAAAGACTGGAGTCTCTACACCCAAAAGTCGCATTGCTCGAATTGCTCTTCTTAGTAGGCGTCGAACCACATAACCTCGTGCATCATTAGCTGGTGTCACCCCATCTCCAATCAGCATCAATGAAGACCTGATGTGGTCTGCGACAACTCTGAGGCGAACGTCATCTTCTTGATTTGCGCCGTAAGTCTTACCTGAAAGGTTTGCAGCGAGATCCAATACTGGACGTACTTCATCAATCTCGTATAAGTTATCAACGCCCTGGAGCAGGAAGGCTACTCTTTCTAAGCCCATACCTGTATCGATATTCTTGGAGGGCAGCTCACCTAAAATCTCAAAGCTGTCCTTTCCGGTGCCGACTCCGCGTTCGAACTGCATGAAGACCAGATTCCAGATTTCGATGTAACGATTTTCATCTGCTACTGGCCCTCCCTCGTTGCCGTACTCGGGTCCTCGGTCAAAATAGATTTCCGAGCAAGGACCTGCAGGTCCTGGTTGACCGGTTGACCAGTAGTTGTCTTTCATTCCGCGCTTTTGGATGCGCTCCATGGGTATGTTTGCAACGTCCCGCCATATTTTTATGGACTCGTCATCGTCTTCATAAACTGTCACCCATAACCGCTCTGGGTCAAAAGCAAGGCCGCCGGACTCGAGACTCGAAGTGAGGAACTCCCAGGCAAACGCAATCGCATCAGCCTTGAAATAATCTCCAAAAGAGAAATTTCCATTCATTTGGAAGAAAGTGCCGTGGCGGGTGGTCTTGCCTACTTCATCAATATCTAAAGTCCTGACGCACTTTTGCACACTGGTAGCACGCTTGTATGGCGCCGGAACTAGCCCTGTCATGTAAGGAATAAATGGGACCATTCCGGCCACTGTAAACATGAGAGTCGGGTCCTCTGATATCAAAGACGCGGACGGAACAATTTCGTGGTTTTTGCTGGCGAAATAATCGAGCCAGCGCCGACGTATCTCGGCGGTTTTCAATTTGTGCCCCTACTTGCCAGAAGGTTTAGCTTTGGGCTCGGACTTTTCTCCCGCGGCTGGCTTAGGTCTTGGCTTCACGATCTCCGCTTCACGCTCTTGATAGCCTTCTAAGACTGAGTCCTTGAAATCCCGAACCGTCAGTTTTGCGTTGTCATAGACCTTGCGCGCGGCAGGATTCTCTTCAATCTGCCTGGCCGCAACTGCTCCGAGGGCAATACCAGCCATAAACCAAACAATTTTCTTCATCTAACTACTTCTTCTTTCCAAGTAAATTGCTAAGGAATCCACCTAGGCCGGCCAGTTTTGCAAGCGAGCCCCCCATCGAGGAAGTGAAAACAGCCACCAGAGAAGAAAGATTCGACGTGACAGCCGAAACGTCGGTTGTGATGGAATCAATCTTCTTTAGCTGACGGTTGGTTTCCTCAAGCGTCACTGTAAGCTCAGCCACCATCGGTGTGACCTCTTCGGTCATCTGTACCAAAGAATCAGCACTTCGATCGATTAGCTTGCCAAGTTTGAGAATTGGGACGGCAAGAAAGAGCACCAGTACAACGAATCCGCCCGCAGCAATCAAGCTAGCGATTTCGGATCCTGACATAGTGCCCTCCTTACCTAATGTGAACTATCTAGCTGCGTAGTACTCAACGACGAGCTGTACTTCACAGGTGACTGGAACCTCTGCTCGAAGGGGACGACGCTCTAGGGTCACGTGAAGCTTGTCTAACTCAACGCTGATGTATCCAGGAACCGGAGGTAGGACATCTACGTGTCCACCAGCTGCTGCGACCTGGAACGGCTCGGTCTTTTCGCTCTTCTCGTGCACGTGAACTAACTGACCTGGCTTTACTCTGAACGAAGGACGGTCAACGCGCTGACCATCAACCAGGATGTGGCGGTGAACAACCAACTGTCTCGACTGGGCAATCGTACGAGCAAAACCGGCACGTAGCACAATGGCATCAAGCCGCATCTCTAGAAGCTCAACTAGGTTCTCACCAGTCAAGCCCGGAGCACGCTTTGCCTCTTCGAAAGTCTTTTTTAGCTGGGCCTCACGGATGCCGTACTGGGCCCTTAGGCGCTGCTTCTCACGAAGACGGACTGCGAAGTCGCTGTCCGCCTTGCGCTTAGTGCGACCGTGTTCACCAGGTGCGTAGGGACGCTTCTCAAGGTATTTGGCTGCTTTTGGGGTTAGTGCAATCCCGAGCGCGCGGGACAAACGGGTCTTACTGCGGGTACGCGATGTCTTAGACACTGCTTCCTTTCAAGTTGTTCCAACAAAAAGTAAAAGCAATAGAGGAATGCCTTCATATTGTTGCCTAGAAAGGTCTGCTAAATGACACTCGCAATCTGTACAACCCCTCGCAGCCGCGCTCAGGATTCAAATTGGCAACCTTGAAAGTTTAGCACCGAAAGCGAAGGCCCATCAAGCCTTTTTGCCCTGAACTATGCTTCGAAGGGCCTCAAGCCTCTCGGCTAGAGAGCGCTCTTGGCCTAGCGGCTTTGGCTGATAGTACTCCCTATGCTCGCCCAAGTAATTCTGAGCAACTACCCCGTGCTCGTGATCGTGTGGGTACTTATACACCTGGTCAGACCCAGCACGTGGCGAGGCTGAACTTCGAAGTTCTAGCGGGATAATCGGTGCGAATCCAGAGCGGACATCCTCGATAGCCGAATTGATGGCCAAATATGCTGAGTTTGACTTAGGTGCCAGTGCCAAATATATGGTTGCTTGAGCTAAGGCGATGCGAGCTTCCGGCATCCCAATGCTGGCGACAGTATCCAAACAAGCCACCGCCAAAGGTAAGGCTGATGAGTCCGCTAACCCGATGTCCTCTGATGCCAAGACAATAAGTCTTCGGGCTATAAATCTAGGATCTTCACCCCCCTCAAGCATGCGGGCTAGATAGTGAATAGCAGCATCTGGATCCGAGCCTCTAACAGATTTTATGAAGGCGCTAATTGTGTCATAGTGCTGCTCCCCCTCTTTGTCGTAGCGCACAAGGGCGGTTTCGAGAGTCGCCACCACGTCTTCGAGTCCGATCTCGGCAGGGCTGGTCTTAGAAAACTCAATCGCTCTAGATGCAGCTGCCTCCAAGACAGTCAAGGCTCGCCTGGCATCGCCACCTGCAATTTGACAAATGCGACTGCTCGCCTCAGCGCTAATCGATACTTTGCCAGCTAATCCTGCGGGATCATCTGCTGCCCGAAGAAGCAATTGCGCGATGGCTGTTTCTGAAAGCGACTCTAGCTTGACCACTAGAGATCGAGACAATAACGGCGCAATGACCGAAAACGAAGGGTTTTCAGTTGTGGCAGCGATCAGCACTATCCAGCCGGCTTCCACCGCGGGAAGAAGCGCATCCTGCTGGGCCTTGGAAAATCTATGAATTTCATCAAGGAAAACTATTGTCGCAACCGAATAGAGCTCCTGATCGGTTCGAGCCTTATCTATAACCTCACGTAGTTCCTTGACGCCCGTTGAAACCGCAGATAGTTCAACGAACCTTCTTCCTGAGCCATTGGCCACGGCCTTGGCAATCGTGGTTTTTCCCGTTCCCGGTGGACCCCAAAGCATCACAGAGACCATGGCGGCAGCTTCACCGCTCGGTGGTTTAGCCAGCATTGCAAGTGGTGACCCAGCCGCGAGAGCCTTGCCCTGACCAACAATTTCCCCGATGACTCGAGGTCGCATCCTTGCCGCCAAGGGACCAGATGAGCCAAATAGGGAGTCGTTCATTTTTCAAGGCTATAAGAAAGCTTGTCAAAAGCTTTGTAAACTCTCTATGGACCATAAAGCTAGGGAGAAACCACCACCGTGAGCACTCAGAAAAAGATCGCAAACGCCGCCTCAAGTCGACTATCGTCATTTCAGGCCAAGCAAACACTTGAGACCTCGAAGGCATCAAGACGTAAGTCAGACAACAGACTCGCGGTAATGCTTGCTGGCGGTGCAATCGCGCTCGCATTGGTTGGTCAACTCGCCTATTTCAATTTTGGGCCAGGGTCAGTGACCGATACCGCAACCGACACCACTGAGGTCCCTCCTGTTGAAAATTCCGAACTTGTTCCGGATATAGCCTTGGCGGAGTCGAGAATCTGGACTGGATCAATGAATGTCGGCGATGCAAGTCTCGAACTTGAGCTTGATGGTGTTAGCGCACCCCAGGCGGTCGCCAACTTTATTTCTCTGAGCCAGTCAGGTTTCTTCGAGGGCGTTTCCTGTCACCGTCTGGTGACAGATGGCATCTATGTGCTTCAGTGCGGCGACCCAGACGGAACTGGGGGTGGCGGACCCGGCTACAACTTCGGCCCTATCGAAAACGCCCCTTCCGATGACTTGTACACCAGTGGTTCACTTGCAATGGCCCGCGTCGGGGGCGACGGATCTAGCATGGGGAGCCAATTCTTCATCGTCTACCAAGATTCCACTATTCCTTCCGACAAGGCTGGAGGCTACACAATATTTGGAAAGATCACTAACGGGCTAGATCAACTGGAACCAATAATCTCTGCAGGAGTCGAAGGTGGTGCTAGTGATGGCCCACCAGCCCTCGAAACTATTCTCGGCGCCATCCAACTAAGATAAAGAGCGACCTAAAACTCACATGGAGATCACTGTGCCCCCAATTTCTAACTCTTTCGGCCGAGTCGATAATGAGAACAATGTTTTTGTTAATGACAATGGAACTGAACGCAAAGTTGGACAGTACCCAGGCGTGACTGAGGCCGAGGCACTGGCGTATTTCGAACGCAAATTCCATGAGCTTGAATCAAATGTCCGAATTCTAGAGCAGCGAGTCAAAAACAACGCAGACGCTACAAGTATTGCGACAGCTGCAGCCAAGTTAGCAAGCGACCTTGTTGATCCAACTGCGGTGGGCAATCTTCAGGATCTTCGCGACCGGGTCGCGGCCGTGACCCCAAACATTGAAAAGATGCGTGCAGAAAAGGCTCAGGCAAACCAAAAAGAGACTGCCGCTGCTCTAGAGTTGCGCAACGAAATCGCTCAGAAGGCAGCGATACTCGCGGACAAAGATCCAAAAAAGACTCAATGGAAGATTGCCTCAAAGGAGATGTCAGATCTCTTTGACAGCTGGCAGGCCTCCCAAAAGTCAGGATTTAAAGTACCTCGAAAAGAGGCGGATGCAATCTGGAAAGTGTTCTCGCAGGCCAGAACAAAATTTGAATCAAACAAGCGCGCCTTCTTTGCTGAGTTGACTCTAGTCACAAAAACGGCTCGCGCAAAAAAGACCGAGTTGGTTTCAAAGGCAGAGAGTTTGGTCGCAAAAGGCGCTGAAGCTGCAACCGACTACCGGAAACTGCTCGGCGAGTGGAAGCTCTCTGGTCGATCACAGGGTAAGCAAGACGACGCCCTCTGGGACCGGTTCAAGGCTGCCGGGGACGCCATTTACTCTTTGCGCAAGGAGACCATAGCCAAAGAACAGGTGGAGTACTCGGCAAATTACGAGGCTAAGGTCGCCCTAATTGTCGAAGCCGAGAAGCTAGATCCAACTAAGGGTCTAGCCGAGGCTAAGAAGCAGCTGCTCTCAATTCAACAACGCTATGAGAAGGCCGGCAAGGTGTCTCGGGAGAAGATTCGCGAAACCGATGATCGCATGCGCGCGGTTGAGAAGAAATTCAAGGATCTCGAACAGGAACACTGGAGAAAATCCGACCCGGCGGCCATTGAGCGCACCAACGGTGTCTTGTCACAGCTTGAAGAGTCGATTGCCAACATTGAGTCAGATCTTTCCGCTGCCACAGCCGCAAATGATTCAAAGAAAACAAAGGAGCTCACCGAAGCTCTAGCTGCTAGGAAGTCCTGGCTTGAGGTTGTTAAGCAAAACGCTAGCTAACTACTGAGACACTCGGTAGACGTCGTAGACCGCTTCAATTCGCTTCACAGCGTTCAGCAGGTGCTCGAGAGCTCCAGGGTCACCCATTTCGAACACGAACCTACTAAGCGCTACCCGGTCGTTTCTTGTTGACACCGAAGCCGAGAGAATGTTCACGTGGTGTTCACTGAGAACCCTTGTTACATCACTAAGCAACCCAGACCGATCCAGAGCTTCGACTTGAATCTGGACCAAGAACAGTCTTTTCGACGAAGGAGCCCAGCTAACATCAAGAATCCGCTCGGGTTCCAGTTCAAGTTGACCGACGTTCTTGCAATCGGTTCGGTGGACCGAAACACCAGTTCCACGAGTGACAAAGCCCATGATGTTGTCTCCGGGCACTGGCGTGCAGCACCTAGCGAGCTTCACCATAACGTCAGCGTCACCCTTGACCAAAACGCCTGAGTCACTGCCTCCAATGTGACGAAAAGACTTCGGTGCCGGAGGCAACTCAAACTCCACGTCATTATCGTCTTCTGCTGAAGAACTCGAGGTAAGTTTGTCCACCACGGATTGAGCAGAGAGTTGACCTTCGCCAATTGCAGCAAATAGCGAACTTACGTCGCTCAGCCGAAGATCCGAAACAATTTTGGTCAAAGACTCGGCAGACATAAGTTGCTGAAGAGGAAGATTTTGCTTGCGCATTGCCTTGGTAAGGGAATCCTTGCCTTGCTCTATGGCTTCCTCTCGTCTCTCTTGGGAGAAGTGGTGTTTAATCTTGGCCTTGGCTCGTTGTGACTTTACAAAATTCAGCCAGTCCAAACTCGGTGCAGCGTCAAGGGACTTGGAAGTGAATACCTCAACAACGTCTCCGGAGTTTAGGACCGACTCCAGAGGCACCAGGCGTCCGTTAACCTTGGAGCCAATGGTTTTGTGCCCAACTTCAGTGTGTACTGCATAAGCAAAATCAACTGGAGTCGCTCCGGCAGGGAGCCCAACTACTCGCCCCTTTGGAGTAAAGACATAAACTTCTTTTGCTCCAATTTCGAATCGGAGGGCATCCAAAAACTCGCTTGGGTCTTGGGTCTCAGCCTGCCAGTCAGACAAATGCTTAAGCCAAAGCATGTCGTCTTCCGTGGTGGTTTGCGATTTTCCTGCTTGCTCCTTGTACTTCCAGTGCGCAGCAACACCGAATTCAGCCCGGTTATGCATTTCGTTGGTTCTAATCTGAATTTCAACAGCTCGCCCACCTGGACCAATAACAGTTGTGTGAAGCGACTGATACAGATTGAACTTCGGCATAGCGATGTAATCCTTGAACCGGCCAGGAACTGGATTCCATCGGGAATGCAGCGCACCAAGAATTGCGTAGCAATCCCGAACGGTTGGAACCAAAACTCGAATTCCTACAAGATCATAGATGTCGTCGAACTCTCGACCGCGAACCACCATCTTCTGGTAGATGCTGTAATACTGCTTCGGTCGTCCGGCAACTCTGCCCTTTATTTTGGAGTCTTTGAGATCCTCTTCGATTGAAGATATAACCGCATCGATATATTCTTCACGCTTTGGAGTTCGCTGGGTGACTAGGTTAACAATCTCCTCATACACCTTTGGATAGAGAATCTCGAATGATAGATCTTCGAGCTCAAGTTTGATTGTGCTAATGCCCAGACGATGAGCTAGTGGGGCATAGATTTCTAGAGTCTCTTGGGCCTTGCGTTTCGCACTGGCTTCGGAAACAAATTTCCAGGTTCTGGCATTGTGTAATCGATCGGCCAGCTTGATGACGAGAACTCGGATGTCCCTCGACATCGCCACGACCATTTTTCTGACTGTCTCTGCCTGAGTGTTATCACCGAACTTTAACCTGTCTAATTTGGTTACGCCGTCAACCAGCATCGACACTTCTGGTCCGAAATCACGTTCTACGCTTTCAAGTGAGTATCCGGTGTCCTCCACGGTGTCGTGAAGCAAAGCCGCGGCAATTGTGGTGGCGCCAATACCAAGGTCAGCAAGTATCTGAGCCACCGCTAAAGGGTGAGTGATGTAGGGCTCGCCAGATTTACGCAATTGGGTAGCGTGGGCCTTTTCGGCCGCAACATAGGCCCGTTCAATGATTGCCGTGTCGGCCCTTGGGTGGTTTGCCTTTACTGCACGAATTACAGCCTGCAACAAAGAGTTGTAAGCCCCTGGCTTGGCGAAAATTCTGGGAAGGCGTGAGCGAAGGGAGTTTGTACCCAGATCTGTCATGACCTACTCCCATGCTCAAGTGGTTCAAGCCTAATGGGGCAATACCAACAGTGGTTATACCTTGGCGGTCACTGCCTTCGGGGAGAACTTTCGCTCGCGCTGTCGAAGGTCCACATACAGCGGGCCAGCAATGAAAATAGATGAGTACGTTCCGGCGATAATTCCGATGAAGAGGGCAAGAGCGATGTCCCTAAGCGTTCCAGCACCAAGAATCACGGCGCCAATAACCAAAATTGAAGCCACTGGCAAAACTGCAACTACTGAGGTGTTCAATGACCTAACCAAGGTCTGGTTGATTGCCAGGTTTACCTGGGATGCAAATGTGGTCGTCTCAGAAAACTCAACATCTAGCGTGTTCTCACGAACCTTGTCAAATACCACCACGGTGTCGTAAAGCGAATATCCCAAGATTGTTAGGAATCCAATCACTGCAGCTGGTGTGATTTCGAAACCCACTAACGCGTAAACACCGAGCGTGATGACCATGTCATGAACAAGTGCCATCAAAGCCGCAACAGACATTTTCACTGTCCGGAAATACAACGCCATCAGAAGCGTCACAAGAAGTAGAAACACCACTAGTGCTATGACGGCCTTTTCAGTGACGTCCGCTCCCCAGTTGGCACCAATAAACGAAGACGCGACCGCACTTGACTCAACTCCATAGGCGTTAGCAAGGGCAATACGTACCTCTTCCGAGGCTACGTCGTCTAGCTGCTCAGTTTGAACGCGCACCGAGTTTAAACCAACAGTTGTTATCAGTGGTTCACTGGCCGGTTCGATTGAGCGGACCGCGTCACGGGCTAGCTCTTGCGAAGAACTTGCAACGCCGTCAATGCGGAATTCGCTACCCCCACGGAATTCAATTCCGAAGTTAAAGCCACCCTTAACTACCGGCACAAGTATCGATGCAATAACGACAATAATGCCGACGAAGTACCAAACCTTTCGTCGACCGACAATATCCAAAGATTTAGAACCACTGTATAGGTCGTTGCCTAGATCCTTAAGTTTGGACATTAGTTGTCCCCTGTCTTGTTGGCGGCCGCTAGCGCTTCCTGCGCTTTGCGCTCAGCTATGGTCTGTCTCTTGGCCGCTTCCTTGGATGCCTTCTCGGCTTTACCGGAACCCAGTGTCTCCGCGATCCTGAATTTTCCTCGCCCAGCGTATCCAGACGCCGTTAATGCCTTGGAGTCAAAACCGGACCAAGGGTGGCCTGAGCTAAAGAACTTGGTCCTAGAAAGCAACTGAAGAAATGGGTGAGTAAACAGCAAAACAACAATAAGGTCAACAATGGTTGTCAGACCTAGAGTAAAGGCAAATCCTCGAACGTTTCCAACCGTTAGCAGGAACAATGTCGCTGCAGCCGTAAAGCTAACTGCATCCGATGCCAAAATCGTTCTTAGTGCTCGTTTCCACGCATTCTCGACGGCAACTTCGAGATTTCGACCTTCACGTATCTCGTCTCGAACGCGTTCAAAGTAAACGATGAACGAATCCACGGTGATACCGATGGAAACAATTAGCCCTGTAACTCCAGCAAGTGATAGTCGGTACCCCTGTCTCCAGGACAGCACTGCGATAAACAGGTAGACCAGCACTGCCGCAATCAACAGCGAGCCAATGGTGACAATCGCCAATCCTCGATATTGGAATACCGAATAGATAACAACCAAAAGAAGTCCAATAAGTCCGGCAATCAAGCCGTTGGTGAGTTGATCAGATCCTAGCGAAGCCGAGATATTTTCTTGACTCTCAACTTCAAACCCAATTGGAAGTGATCCATACTTGAGCTGATCGGCTAGAACCTTCGAGGAGCTTTGATCAAAGCTTCCAGTAATTTGGGCTGAACCATTGGAGATTACCGCCTGAGTTGCAGGAGCAGTGATAACAAAGCCGTCCAAGGTGATGGCGAACTGGTTTCTCGGTGCAGCAAGCGGGAAAAGTCGTTGAGTCACATCAGCAAAGGCCTGAGTTCCGGCTCCATCAAAATCTAGATTTACGGCCCAGGTGTTGGTGGAAGCTCCCGTAGAGGTTTGAACCGTTCCGTTTGATGCATCCGAAATGTCTGCGCCCTCGACCTCCACAGGACCCAGAATGAATTTCTCGTTGCCTGTCACGTCGCAGGTGATAAGGGGAATGGTGGGATCGTCTACCTGGCCGGCCTGTCTAAAGGGCACCGCACAATCCAATGCGTCGAAGTCCGAGCGCAACTCGGCACTAATCCAATTCAAATCGCTTGGGTCGGTTGGGGCTGCGCTTGGAAGCGCGGGCGTGTCTGGCACCGCGGATGCATCAGGCTGTGGAGTGCCTTCTCCATCTATGGCGGCTCCCCCGGTGTCAACCGCGGAAGTAGGTGTTCCAGCGCTAGTTAAAAGTACGGCGCGGAATTCAAGCTTCGCGGATGCTTTTATCAAGGCGAGCGTGTTGTCGTCCGGAACACCTGGAATTGAAACAATGATGTTTCTATCTCCCTGTGTGATTACTTGGGACTCGCTAACACCGCTGGCATCAACGCGCTGGCGAATGATTGAAACGGCCTGATCTAGTTGCTCTTGGGTTACCGCTTCACCGTCTAACAGCAGCGGAGAAAGAATCACCTGAGTTCCACCCTGAAGGTCGAGGGCAAGCTTTGGTGTGAAGCTGGCGTTCTCGTCAGATAGCGACCCGACAGCTATGAGTGCCGTGAGGCCTATGATTATCGCTAGCAGCCAGGACAACGATTTACGCGCAGACTTCACAGTGTTGGACACAGACAAAAGATTAGCCCTTACTTCTTCTTTGGCGCAGACTTGGCGGCGGACTTTGCAGCCGGCTTACTGGCAGACTTCGCAGGTTTTTGCTCTTGCTCAATGCTTCGGACGGCGCCAGCAGCTACTATCATCTTTTGACCTGGAGCTGTCTCAAGTTCAATTCGGCCTTCCGAAACGTTTGTGATTCTTCCAAAGATACCGCTCGTGAGCATCACGTAGGCACCCTTAACTACCTGATCACGAAGTGTGTCTGCAGCCTTCTTCTTTTTTCGGCTTGAGTAAAACAGCATCGCTGCTAAAAAGGCAAGGGCAAGAAACAGAAACAGGCTGTCGTCCATGGGTTTAGATACCTAACTGGAGATAGTTCGTAAAAAATTGACACGAATTTGCGTCCTATTGATTATAACCGCAGGCCTAGGTGGCGGTGGGCCAGTGCTGTGGCCTGCCTGCCCTTTGGAGTTCGCTCAATGAGGCCCTCTCGCAGCAAGTATGGCTCAACAACCGACTCGATTGTGTCCGGCTCTTCACCAAGGGCCACGGCCAAGGTAGTTAATCCAACGGGCCTTCCCTCGAACTTCTCAATCAGAGCCAGCAAAACCTGTTTATCCAATCGATCAAGACCCAGAGAGTCCACCTCGTAGACATCTAGCGCTGACACAGCCAGTTGCTCTGAAATTGAGTCTGTGCCTTCTACTAAGGCGAAATCTCGAACCCTTCTCAGAAGTCGGTTGGCTATGCGGGGTGTCCCCCTCGATCTTGAGGCGATCAGCTCAATGGCCTTGCCCTGCATCGATATCCCCAGTTTTTTTGCTGCTCTGGACAATACCTGGCGAAGCTCTTCGGCCAGATAGAACTCCAGGTTTGCAGTGTAACCAAAACGGTCACGTAGCGGATTTGGGAGCATGCCCGATCGCGTGGTGGCTCCAACCAATGTGAAGGGCTCAAGGTCAAGCGTTATTGAACTCGCTCCCGCTCCTTTGCCAACCATAACGTCGACACGGAAATCTTCCATGGCCATATATAGAAGCTCTTCAGCAGGCCTTGCCATGCGATGGATCTCATCAATGAAAAGAACCTCGCCTGAGCTAAGCGATGAAAGAACCGCTGCCAGATCTCCAGCGTGTTGGATTGTTGGCCCGCTGGTCATGCGTAGCCCTGAACCAATCTCGTTCGCAACAATCATCGCCAAAGTAGTCTTCCCAAGGCCCGGAGGACCTGCCAAGAGGATGTGGTCAGGCGATCGGGTTTGAAGAGCAGCAGCCTTGAGCAACAAGTCGAGCTGTTGCTTTACTTTGGATTGGCCGACAAATTCCTCGAGACTGGTTGGACGCAGAGCGCCCTCAAAAGCTAAGTCGGTGTCACTAGCCTGGCCGTCTAGTAGCTCACTCACGCCTTACGCGCCTTAGACAGAAGTTGTAGTGCAGCCTTTAGGAGATCCTGGTCCGACAAGTCTGTTCCCTTGACCTTCGAAACCGATTCCCTGGCTTGGCGTTCACTCCAGCCAAGTCCAACCAAGGCAGAAACAGCCGACTCGAAACCTCTTGGCTCAGGTGACGCGGACCCGCCAGCAATCATCTTGCCTGCCAGCGTTAGCACGATTAGCTTTGCGGTTTTTGCCCCGATTCCGGAAACCGCCTTAAAGGTAGCGTCTGACTCATCGGCAATGGCTTGAGAGACTTTATCAACGCTCAGCTGGGCCAAGATAGCAAGTGCCGACTTCGGCCCTACGCCATTAACGCTCCTAAGTAGTTCGAAAGCGTCCAGCTCGTCAGTAGTCAAAAAACCAAAAATTGTAAGAGCGTCTTCACGCACAACCAGGCTCGTAAAAAAGGTAGCGGTTGCACCAACACTGAGCCTTGGAGTTTTGCCTGTGGTTGTGTGGACTAAATAACCAACACCGTGCACGTCCACCACCACTTGCCCGTTTGAGCTAGCTAGGACCTTTCCAGTCAGAGACGCGATCACGCACTTAGCCTACTTAGCGTTTGCTTTTTGTGGTTGCTGATTTTGCAGCTTCATGCCACTTAAACTGAGCCTTTGTGTAGCTCGTGGAAGTGTTCACGCCCCGAAAGGCCTGGCAAATCGCGATTGCAAGAGCGTCAGCGGCATCGGCGGGGCGGGGAACTTCCTTGAGCCCAAGAAGCTGAGCAACCATCGAACCGACCTGTGCCTTTCCAGCTCTTCCAGAACCCGTTACCGCGGCCTTTACTTCGGTTGGAGTGTGCATTGCTATAGGGATGGAGTACTTGTTTGCCAGGAAGATTGCGACACCCGAAATTTGCGCAGTTCCCATAACGGACGAAAGGTTTTGCTGCGAAAACACTCTTTCTATTGCAACGACATCAGGTCTGTTCTTCTTGATGAGCACTTCAAGCTGCTTTCCAATTGACCCAATGCGAGCGTCCAGTTCTGCCTCCTTGGACGAAACTAGAACCGTTACGTCGACTAAGGAAACCTTTCGACCTTTAGCTAGTTCGACAACCCCTACCCCACAACGAGTAAGCCCCGGATCTATGCCGAGGATTCGGGTCACTACTCAGCCTCTAGCTCGACCAGGACTTCAGAAGTGATTTCAAAATTCGCGAAGACGTTTTGGACCTCGTCTGAGTCTTCGAGAGCGTCAATGAGTTTAAATACCGTTCTGGCTGTGTCGGCGTCTACCGGCAATGTAGCAGCAGGGACAAATTCTACGTCGGCACTCTCATAGTCCAAACCGGCTGACTGCAAGGCTGTTCTCACGGCCACCATTGAAGACGGGTCAGTTGTGACAACAAAACTTGACTCTCGTACTTCGATGTCCTCAATACCAGCGTCCAACCCCACTTCAAGAACTCGATCCTCCGTTACTCCATCCGCTTTTTCGATTGTGATTACGCCCTTTCGGCTAAACAAGTAGGAGACGCTGCCTGGATCAGCCATATTTCCGCCGTTTCGCGTGACAGCTAAACGCACATCAGCTGCAGCGCGATTTTTGTTGTCGGTTAGACATTCAATCAGCAAAGCTATTCCGTTCGGGCCATAGCCCTCGTAAAAAATAGTCTGATACTCCACTGCGTCTGCGTCTTGACCTGAGCCTCGCTTGATGGCTCGCTCAATGTTGTCGTTTGGCAAAGAACTTTTGCGTCCTTTTTGGACAGCATCGTAAAGAGTCGGGTTTCCATCTAGGTCGGGTCCACCAATCCTGGCAGCAACCTCTATATTCTTTATCAGCTTGGCAAAGAGTTTCGCTCGACGAGAGTCGATGATGGCCTTCTTGTGTTTGGTAGTGGCCCACTTGGAATGACCGGACATTACTCTCCTTGATTGGCTTCGCTATGAATTCTAAGTGAGAACGCAATTTCTAAGTTGCAAGCATTCCCAAAAAATATTCGTGAACGCTCTTCTCCCCCGTAAGTTCCGGATGGAAGGAAGTGGCCAGTAAATTGCCCTGCCGAACCGCGACTATTCGGCCGTCCTCCAAAGTTGCAAGAACCTCGACGTTCTGACCCACACGTTCCACTATCGGTGCACGGATAAATGCTACTTGCGTCAATGCGCCAGCGAACAGTACCTGCCACTCAAAAGAGTCAAGTTGAGAGCCAAACGCGTTTCGCCTGACGGAGATATCCATCACCGCAAGGCTTTTCTGCCCAGCTGCGGAATCTAGAACCTCGGAGGCCAGAAT
>WLGB01000011.1 GCA_009703455.1 Actinomycetota bacterium | reverse complement strand
AGAACTTGCGTCTGACCCCGGCACTTCTAAACGGTATCTTCACCGGCAAGATCAAAAACTGGAACGCAGCCGCAATCAAGGCTGAAAACCCAGCTGCTGCTCTTCCAGCCAAGGCAATTCAGATTGTTTACCGTTCCGGCACCTCAGGAACTACTAACAACTTTGGAAACTTCATGGCTCAGAATGTAGGTGGAAAGTGGAAAGCAGCGGATGCATGGGCTGACGCTTCTGGAAGCACCAAAGGCACCGGCGCAACAAACAACGCCGGTATGGTGACCACGGTAAAGGGTCTTGCTAACTCGATTGGTTACGCTGACGTTGCTGACGCAAAGGCTGCAAAGCTACCATTTGCCTCTCTCAAGAACGCCATGGGTCAGTATGTCCAACCAACCGCATCAGCGTCTTCAAGATTCTTGGCTAAGCAGACCATCTCCTCCAGCGGTGAGCTAATCATCAACCACAAGTCAAAGATCTCTGGTGGATACCCAGTAGTTCTAGTTTCCTATGGTCTAGCTCCAACTAAAGCATCGAACCCTACAAAGGCTGCTGCAGTGAAGGCATACTTCACTTACCTAATCAACACCTGTGGCCCTAAAGAAGCCGCTAAGGGTGGATACGTTGCAATCTCTGGTGCACTAAAGACTAAGGCACTAGCTCTGATCGCGAGAATCAAGTAATAAACTAAAAAACAAGTGATCTCCAGTCACAAAAGCGCGGCCCTTCGGGGTCGCGCTTTTGTGCTGGAAACTTGAAGGAGAAGCTAATGCGCAAAGCAACAACCATCAAGACCGCGGCACTTGCGGTTTTTGTAAGTTTGTCGCTTACCGCTTGCGATCCACCAATGCCGCAGGAACTACTGGTAGCCCAGGCTGAGCTTGAGATTCTTTGCGAAGAAGGCGACACCACCGTGAGTTTGCCAGAAGCCATCAGCGATCTAGGTTTTAGTTGGGCTGACGCTGTAGCTGTTGGATGCGAGAGTATGTCTCTTACTCCAGTCGAAGAATTTGCAACCGATGCCGGAATTTTACTTTCCGAGCAATCACTGATTGCCTCCCGCTGCACACCGTTTGCAACTGTGCCAATCGCAATTGATGCCGCGGTACTAGTGACAAACATCCCTGGCTACTTCGAAATTTATCTTTCCCCGGACCAGATTATTGACATCTTTAATGGGACTATCACCAACTGGGCTGACCCTGCGCTGGTTGTGAACAATGAAGAGTATCCAATGCCGGACCTTCCAATTGTTTTGCCCACCGAGGCAACCGCCTCTTCGAAGCAAGCACTCTCCGACTGGATTTCGCGCCTTGCTGGGGAACCGCTAGATCTTTCGGCTATTGCCGACTCTGCCGAATTCAGTGAGTCGGTGTTTGCAATGCCATTTGAAGTAGGGGCGATATCTATCGCCAGCGTCAGTGCGGCTACCTTCGCTGGATCTTCGATCGTTGCTATCGTCCCAACCTCGGGTGACCCAGACAGCATGATCCGGGCCGACTACGAAGCCATTCTTTCTGCTAAGACCCAGCTGGTTTCAAATCTCGAAGGAGAACTTCTGACAGTTTCGCTAGATCCCTCGATTGAGCCAACTGCGGAAGAGGGTTTGACTGAGGTGGTAGCCCCATATCAGGCGATTTATGCCGTCAAGATGGCCCTTTGTGGGGAAGACACCACCCTAAAGCGCACCGCAGCGCGCTTTATGCTCAGGCAAGACTCTCAGGGAGTTATTGCAGCATCAGCGATGATGCCTCTAACCGAGGAGATCAGAATTGCAGCAATCCAGATCGTGATGGTCGGCCTACCAACTCCAACCCCGGTAGCAACGGACGAGGGTTAGCACTACTTTCAAACCTAAAAGTTCGATTTTTAGGCCCGGTGGCTTGGAAATTGCTGGGAACTAGCACCGAAATTGGTGCAAGGCTATGAGTTTGGTTAATATCGAATAAGAGGCAACGATACTTACTTGCTTGTTTACTGCGCCTTAACCCAAACTGCAACAACTCGCCGGTTCGCCTGCGAAAAATCTTGTCTCCTGCTACCGAAACGGATAACTTCACTTGGCTACTTTGCTCTACAAACTAGGACTGTTTTCCGCCCGTAAGGCGTGGATCGTTATCGTTGCTTGGATTCTCATCCTGGCAACAACGGCAGGTTTGGCACTTACTTTAGGTGGCAAGCTCACAACCTCTATGTCTGTTGATGGTGTCCCGTCTCAAAACGTTGTTGACCAACTTCAAAAATCCTTCCCGGAGGCAAGCCGTGGTTCAGGACAAGTAGTTTTCTATAAAGCCGAAGGTACCTTCACAAATTCCGATCGTGAAGCAATCACGAATGCCTTGCTAGAAGTTGAGGCGCTACCTCAGATATCTGAAGCTGTGAACCCCTTCACTGTTCAGGCAGAAATCCGCAACGGAGCAAAAGACCTTGTAGCTGGCAAGCAGGAACTTTTAGACGCCGAGCAGGCAATTGTTGATGGCGAAGACAAGCTGGTAGACGCTGAAGCAAAAATAGTTGATGGTGAAAAAGCCCTAGCTGATGGTCTTGCCACCCTTGCTGCAACCAAAAAAGATCTCAAGTCAAAGCTTGCCCAGGTAAATGCTGGTCTAAAGCAATTGCAAGATGCCGGAGCAACTGTCGAAATGCAGCAGGAACTGCTAACCAGCAAAGCTCAGCTTGAGGCTGGTTTAGTCGAGGTAGCGCGACAGAAAGCTATCGCACTAGCTTCGGGAGATGAGATTGCCGCTGGCAAAACTGAGATTGCCAATGCCCGAGGTGAACTGGTTTCCGGAGCTGAGGAAATTGCCCAGGCCAAAAAAGACCTGGAAATTGGAGAAAGACTTCTAGCCGCAACAGCGAACTTCACGGTTGTATCGAGCGATGAAGCAACTGCACTTGCGACCATTCGCTTTGACAAGCGAGGAAGTGAACTGGAAGAAGGAACCCGCGAATCGGTGGTTGAGTCTCTACGAGCATCCAATCTAAACGGAATTGAGGTTCAGTTCTCTCAAGAGCTCACTCAATCTTTCGGTGAGATTCTTGGCTTCGGTGAGATCATCGGTCTTATCGCCGCGGCGATAGTTTTGTTTGTGCTCCTTGGAACTTTCATTGGTATGTCAATTCCGATTTTCTCTGCGGTGGTCGGTGTTGCAATTTCAGCCACTCTAGTTTTGGCACTGGCTTCCGAAATTGAAATGACTTCCACCACACCAGTTTTGGGAGTGATGCTCGGCCTTGCCGTCGGCATCGACTACTCGTTATTTATTGTTAATCGTCACAGACGACAGCTTCGCGGTGGGATGAAACTCCAAGAATCTATCGGTCTTGCTAATGGCACCAGCGGAAATGCGGTTTTGTTTGCAGGGCTGACAGTTGTGATAGCGCTCGTCGCACTAAACCTCACCGGCATCGGATTCGTGGGGCTCATGGGATCGATGGGTGCCATCGCAATTGTGATTGCGGTCGCAATAGCTTTAACTGTGACCCCAGCAGCACTTTCTTTGATTGGCAATCGTATTTTGTCCAAGAAGGAAAAAGCTGAACTTTCCGGGCTCAAGAAAAAAACTGCTGCCAAGAAAAAATCCGAAGCCAAAGCCGCTTTGAAGCCGGTTTGGGCGTCCCGCCACCCTTGGCTGGCTGTTTTTTCAACGGTCATAGTGCTTGGCATCATGGCAATTCCTCTAACGGATATGAGACTGGGTCTTCCTGACGGAGGCTCCGAGCCAACTGACTCAACCGCCTATAAGGCCTACACGCTAACTAGCAACGGCTTCGGTCCAGGTTTCAACGGACAGGTCACAACAGTTTTGACAACCGATAAGCCAATAACCGAAGCTGACACCTCGGCCTTCCAGGCCGATGTTGCAACTGCTCTTATGGAACTTGATAACGTTCAGGCGGCAGTTCCTGCAGCAATAGCGGATGACCGCAAGACCTTTATCTTCCAGATTGTGCCTTCAGGGGGTCCATCCAGCGTTGAAACAGAGCAGCTGGTCTATGACATAAGGGCTCTTTCAGGTCCGGCACTTGAAACTTACGGTGCCGAGATAGGGGTGACTGGAATCACAGCCACCAACATCGATGTCTCGGACAAAATTGCAAGCGTGCTACCGCTATACCTTGCCACGGTGATTTTGCTATCGCTACTTCTTCTTATGTTGGTGTTTAGATCAGTCTTGATCCCGGTGCTAGCTGCAGCAGGGTTCTTGCTAACTGTGACTGCCACCCTGGGTGCTGTGGTAGCTGTTTACCAATGGGGTTGGCTTGGTGAACTGCTCGGGGTTACAAGTCCTGGACCAATCTTGAGCTTCTTACCGGTTTTCTTAATTGGAATATTGTTTGGGCTCGCGATGGACTACCAGCTGTTCTTGGTGTCTGGAATGCGAGAGGCCTTCACTCACGGCAAGAGCCCGAGGGATTCAATCAACTATGGACTTCACCTTTCTAGGGGAGTGGTGATTGCAGCAGCGCTAATCATGATCACGGTGTTTGGAGGCTTCGCCTTCTCACACCTTGCAACCATAAGACCTATCGGTTTTGGTCTGGCAATTGGTGTTCTAATTGATGCCTTCTTGGTCAGACTGCTACTGGTGCCAGCTGCAATGACCATCTTAAACAAGTCTGCTTGGTGGATCCCTAAGTGGATCGATAACGCAATGCCAGATGTTGACGTCGAAGGAACCAAGCTTGAACGCAAGGTTTTGCACTAAAGGCTCAAAACCCTGCCTTTAAAGATGTAAAAAATTACCGCTGTAATTTGGGTTTAGAATTGCCTTTGACTCCCCGTGCGGCGTCATCTTGGTGAACTCCCCCAGGATCGAAAGATAGCAAGGGTAGCTGGGCTCTGATGGGTGTGCGGGGGGTCTTTTTTACTTATTTTGTCGGCTTGAGAGGCTAGGTTGGAATCGTGAACCAAGCCCTTTACCGCAGATACCGGCCGGAAGCCTTTTCCGAACTAATTGGTCAATCTCAGGTCACAGCCCCGCTAATGACGGCTCTAAAAACTGATCGGGTAAATCACGCCTACTTGTTCTCCGGTCCCAGAGGTTGTGGAAAAACTACCTCAGCAAGAATTCTGGCTCGCTGCCTAAACTGCGCTGAGGGTCCAACTGACACTCCTTGCGGCAAGTGCGAAAGCTGCATTGAGCTTTCTCGCGACGGGTCAGGATCGCTGGACGTTGTTGAAATTGACGCTGCCAGCCACAACGGTGTCGACGATGCCAGAGATCTTAGGGAGCGTGCAATCTTTGCTCCCGCCAGAGACCGGTACAAGATCTTCATTCTCGACGAGGCCCACATGGTCACACCTCAGGGCTTTAACGCTCTACTAAAGATTGTTGAAGAACCGCCAGCTCACGTGAAGTTCATCTTTGCAACCACTGAACCTGAAAAAGTTATCGGAACGATTCGCTCTAGAACTCACCACTACCCCTTCCGTCTAGTTCCACCAGCTCAAATGCTGGCGTACTTGGAAGAAGTTTGCGAATCAGAAAAAGTCACACCCGGCCCAGGGGTTTTGACTCTGGTGGTTCGAGCCGGTGGCGGATCAGTTCGTGATTCATTGTCTTTGTTGGATCAGCTAATCGCGGGGTCTGAAGTCAAAGGTGGTAAAGCCGAGATTGAGTATGACCGTGCAGCAGCGCTTTTGGGCTTTACACATGCAAGCTTGCTTGACGAGGTTGTAGACGCATTCGCAACCCAGAACTCCTCACTGGTTTTTTCTTCTGTCGACAATGTCATTCAGTCTGGCCAAGACCCAAGAAGATTTGTCGAGGACCTACTTGAAAAATTGCGCGATCTTATAGTGGTCTTATCGGTTGGCGATGACGCCAAGGCTGTTCTAAGAGGTATCGCCGACGACGAGCTAGAGAAAATGAAGCTTCAGGCCATGAGCTTTGGAATGAGCGAACTAACTCACGCCGCTAATGCTGTCTCAGCCGCCCTTTCGGAGATGTCCGGGGCCACCAGCCCCAAACTACAGCTTGAGCTGATGTGTGCAAAGGTACTTGTTCCCTCAAGCGACAAGACCGAGGTTGGCTCGCTTGCCCGAATCGAAAGACTTGAGCGTCGCATGGGGGTTGCTCAAAGCCCCGACGAAGTGCCCACAGCTGCGCCTCCCACAACTCCAAAAGCGCAACCGGCGGCCGCTAAATTGCCAACAGCACCGGCACCACTGGCTGCAAAACCACCAGTTGCTGCAAGTAAAGTATCTTCTGCGCCAGCAGCTTCGCAGCCTAGCTCCGGTGGAGTTACCACTCAGGCGATGATTGCTGCCTGGCCTGAGATTTTGAGCCAAGTTAAGGCTGAGTCGAAGTCAGCCTGGGTTGTTGCTTTCACGCTTACCGTCATGGATCTGTCTGCAGACGTTTTGACTTTGAAGTTCCTAAGTCAAAAAGACTTGGATGGTTTTAAATCTGATGGTCGTTCAACTGACGCCCTTCGAAAGGCAATCTTTGCTGTGTTGGGGATTCAGGTGAAATTCAAGCCACACGTTGAAGATTCTGCTGCCAGCATTTCCGCAGTACAAGAAGTATCCAGCGAAGCTCACCCGCCAACCACTGCAATCAAGGTAGTTGCCGATGAGCCAGCTTCTAAGCCGGCACCTAAGCAAGATAAGAAACCAGCTTCAGAGTCAAAGTCTAGAAACTCCATGGTGAATGAAGAAGCTCGCTACGGCGAATCACTGCTTCGCGAGATGCTTGGAGCAGAACCACTGCAAGACCCCAAAGCCGGTGGTCGATAGATGTATGAGGGAGTAATCCAGGAGCTTATTGACGAGCTTGGGAGACTTCCAGGGGTTGGACCAAAATCTGCCCAGCGTATTGCCTTTTATTTACTTCAGGCCGATGAAGATCAGGCCAAGCGATTAGCTGAAGTGCTAACCGAAGTTAAAGAGCGGGTTCGGTTTTGTGAAAAGTGTGGCAACGTCGCCGAGGGCGAGCTTTGCAACATCTGCCGCGATCCTAGAAGATCCAAGGCAAGTATCTGCGTGGTCGAAGAGTCCAAGGACGTTCAAGCCATTGAACGAACTCGTGAGTTCAAGGGTTTGTATCACGTGCTAGGTGGAGCAATTTCGCCCATTGAGGGAATCGGTCCCGACAACCTTCGAATCAAAGAGCTGGTAGCGAGGCTTTCAGATCCTGAGATTAAAGAGGTCATTATCGCTACCGATCCAAATCTAGAGGGAGAAGCTACCGCCACCTACCTCACCCGAATGCTTTCGCCGATGGGAATTACAATTTCAAGGCTGGCTTCAGGCCTGCCTGTTGGTGGCGATTTGGAGTATGCCGACGAGATTACGCTTGGCCGGGCCTTTGAGGGGCGAAGGACAGTCAGCTAGACTTTGGTTTACTTGCCTCGGCGTTAGAGGCTAATACCCAAGATTTTCCAGGAGCTGGTTTTGGCACTCATCGTACAGAAGTTCGGCGGTTCATCTGTCGGCGATGCTGAAAAAATCAAGCTTGTTGCCAAGCGGGTGATCGAAACCCACCGAGCTGGAAATCAGGTTGTTGTTGTGGTTTCGGCAATGGGGGACACCACCGACGAGCTATTAGATCTTGCCAATGGAGTCTCGAAGAATCCTTACGCAACCCCTAGAGAACTAGATATGCTACTCACCGCAGGTGAGCGCATCTCGGTTGCGTTGCTGTCGATGGCGATCAACGACATGGGAGAAAAATCCAGATCTTTCTCCGGCCTCCAGGCTGGAATCATCACTGACTCAACCTATGGAAATGCCCGCATCTCAGAAGTGACTCCGGACCGCGTTCAAAGTGCCATTACTGCCGGAGAAATCGCAATTGTTGCCGGGTTTCAAGGCTTTGATCCTTCCAGTGGGGACATTACGACTTTGGGTCGCGGTGGCTCTGACACCACGGCCGTTGCACTGGCTGCTGGCCTTCATGCCGATGTTTGCGAGATTTATAGTGATGTGGACGGTGTTTACACCGCCGACCCAAGACTTATTCCAACCGCCAGAAAGCTGCAGGCCATTGATATCGATTCGATGCTTGAGCTTGCCGCCGCCGGGGCCAAGATATTGTTTATCAGGGCAGTGGAGTTTGCAAGAAGGCACAAGGTCAATCTTCGGGTTCGTTCAACTTTCAGTGATGACCCAGGAACTATTGTTTATTCGACAGGAGAAAGCATGGAAGAGTCAATAGTCGCAGGCGTAGCCGTAGACAAAGGTCAGTCCAAGATCACGGTTGTGGGTGTTCCAGACGTTCCCGGCAAGGCAGCCGAAATATTTACTGTGGTTGCCAAGGGCGATGTGAACATCGACATGATTGTTCAAAACATCGCAGCTTCCAGTACCCACCTGTCGGACATCTCCTTTACTTTGCCATCGGACGATTTCAAAAAGGCCGTAGCCGCCCTAGAAATGGACAAGCCGTCCATTGGCTTTGAATCCCTTCAGCTTGACGAGAAAATTGGAAAGCTTTCAGTTGTGGGCTCAGGCATGAAGACCCACTCTGGAGTATCGGCAACCCTGTTTGGCGCCCTTGCCAAAGCTGGAGTGAACATTGAAATGATCTCCACCTCCGAGATTCGCATTTCCGTTGTGACAAACATCGATCAAGTTGATGACGCTGCCAAAGTCGTTCACTCGGCATTTGGTTTGAATGGCGAGGCAGAAGCCGTTGTCTACGCAGGGACCGGAAGGTAGCCGTGTCGAGAAAGCCAAACCTTGCTCTAGTTGGTGCAACCGGTGCCGTAGGCACCGTGATGATCTCAATCATCAACGAACGCGAGAACATTTGGGGTGAAATTAGATTGATCGCCTCCAAGCGATCTGCTGGCAAGAAAATAACTGTGCACGGGAAAGAGCTCACTGTTGTTGAGCTTTCCGCCGAGGCATTCGATGGCATCGACATTGCAATGTTTGACGTGCCAGATGAAGTTTCAGAAATCTGGGCTCCAATTGCGGCCCAGCGAGGCGCCGTAGCGGTGGACAACTCTGCAGCTTTTAGGATGAACGATCAAGTTCCACTGGTGGTTCCTGAGGTAAACCCGGAGCAAGCAAGAAACAGACCTCTTGGCATTATCGCTAACCCAAACTGCACCACCTTGACCATGATGGCTGCTATCGGAGCACTTCACCGCAGATGGACGCTGACCGAGCTAGTTGTTGCTAGCTACCAGGCCGTTTCCGGAGCCGGAGCCGCAGGTATTGAGCAGCTTCAGAAAGAAACTGCAGCAGTTGCCAAAAACCCACTGGCTGGCACTCAGTCAGACGACGTCAATGAAACCTTAGAGGCTGCGGGCCTCAGGCAGTCTGACTCTCTATGGTCAGTTCCGATTGCGCTGAATGTAATTCCATTTGCAGGATCACTTAAGGAAGGTGGACACTCATCCGAGGAGATGAAGGTTAGAAACGAATCGCGCAAGATTTTGGGAATTGCTGACCTAAAGGTGGCAGCTAGCTGTGTCCGTGTTCCGGTCCAGGTCTCTCACTCGCTAGCCGTTCACGCCACTTTCAAAAACCCACTGACTGTGGCCGAGGTCCAGGCCGAGCTAGCCAAGCAGCCAACCGTCGTCTTGATGGATGACCCGGCAAACGGCATCTACCCAACCCCGGCCCACGTGGCTGGCCAGGACCCGACCTTTGTTGGCCGGGTCAGGCAGGCGCTGGACTTTGAAAACAGCATCGACATGTTCGTTGTTGGCGACAATCTCCGAAAGGGTGCCGCCTTGAACACTTACGAAATTGCTGAGCTGGTCGCCAAAGAGTTCTAGCGCGACCAAAAACCTTTACGCAATTGAAACATTGCCTGAGTGGCAATGAGGGGATTTGGCAAGGGGCCTCAGCTATCATCTAGGCATGGGGAAGTTTATTCTCGGCTCAAGCCTTCTTTTGGCAAGCCTTGTGCTTTCTGGTTGCACCGTTGAAGGTGAGGAAGCTATACCAACTCCGGAGGCTAGTCCAACTATCGACCAAAACCTAGTACCTACGGAACCGCCGGTTGATGTTATGGATGTTGACCCAGCTCCATATTTAAGCAGCTACGGGGACGTGATTTTTAAAGTTGGTGATGGACCAACCTGGTGCACAATGAGCGAGTTTGATGACTTTGTCACCTGCGAACACAAGGAGTTCGATGCAAAGTATGCGCCGCTGCCTATTCCAGAAGATTGCCAGTACACCTACGGCTACCAAATTAGACTTCGCGGAAATCCAGTGGCTGAATCAAAGATGGCGTATTTCACCTGCGCAAATTCCAACTGGTCTGACGCCTCGATTGCACCGGTCCTTGAAAGCGGCCATCGAATCACAACTTTTGGTTTCAGTTGCTTTGTTGAAGATCAGGCAGCTCGATGCGAGAACTCCAGTGGAGACTTTATTGTGCTCGGGCCAAACGCCTGGGCTATGAGTGACTAGCTACTTGAAACAAGAGTCACAAGACGAACTTCTGGCCTACAGAAAAATCGCACCGGTGCAAAAATCGAATTACCAAGTCCTGCTACCACGCTAAGGATTGAGCTCCGATTTCCAAACACCCAACCAGAAACTCCACGAGCGTATCTATTTGGAAGATCCGAGTTTGTTGTCAACGCACCAACAAAGGGAACCCTTACCTGACCTCCGTGCGTGTGACCTGCAAAAATCATTTCGGCACCAAAACCAGTTAGCTCTTCGATTACCTTCATATACGGAGCGTGGGTTAGAGCCATGGTGAATTGGTTGCTAACTGAGAGACTTCCGAAGTCGCTTCGACCAATGTGGTAATCATTAACTCCAATAAACCGAATCTTGGTTCCACAAATCTCTAGCTGGGATGAGCTGTTGTTGAGATTGATCCAGCCAGCAGATTCGAACCCGGCGGTCAACTGCTCCGTTGGCAGGTTGGGTGCTGTGGGCGTTTCGGAGGTAGTCTCTTTCGAAGACCTAGAAAGGTATGCAAAAGGGTTTTTGGCTAATGGAGCGAAGTAGTCATTTGAGCCATGGACGAAGACCCCAGGCTTAGCAAGCAGTGGCTCCAGGGCATCAAGCAGTGGCTTGATGGAATCCTTGTGTCCTAGGTTGTCACCGGTATTTACTACCAAGTCGACATCTTTGGATCCGAGGGATTTTAGAAAGCGGATTTTGTTCTTCTGCCAGGGCGCAAGATGAATATCCCCTATTTGAAGGACGCGAATCGGTTTTGAACCTTCTGGCAAGACCTTGATTGTCTCTTCGCGAATTACATAAAGCTGACGCTCAATGGCAATTGCCCAAACAGCAACACCCAAAAAGACTGCTGCGATCCAGAGGCTAATTCGGACCCTTGCTAATAATCAGCAGTATGGCCCCAAGGCCTTCGGCAGGAGTTCCCGCTCCTGGGCTGGTACCCACAACGCTGCCCTTGGGTACCGTTGAAGATGTAACAAAGAACTGAGGCTGCGAAAGTTGGGGCTCGCTTACTGCCGAGAATCCTGCGGCAAGAAGTGTGGCTTTGGCTTCGGCAACGGTTAGTCCCGCAACGTCTGGAACAACAACTTCTCCACCCTTGCTGATGTAAATGGTCACGAGTGATCCTCTAATTACTTCCGTGCCAGCTTCGTAGTCGGCGAAGGCCACTGTTCCTACCGGGTTTAGGGAAAGCACCTGAGTCTTGGAAATCTTTACAGAAAGCCCAGCAATTTTTACAAACTCTTCGGCATCAGCAGGAAGTAATGCATTGATATCAGGCATTACAACTTTTGATGCGCCAAGGTAAACCTCCGGTGGCGCTGGGAACGCTTGTCCGCCGTAGAGCTTGTTTGCTTTAGTCATAACCTTGCGCCATATCTCGTGGCGGACACCTCCACCATACAGCCCTCGGATCGAGGTGTTGTCCAACTTGATTGCCCCGGAAACGTTTCCTACCCAGGTTGCGGTTGCTACCTCAGTTGAGAATCCAGTCATCCAAGTTTGAACTGAGCTGTCAGAGGTTCCTGTCTTTCCTGCGATTGGTACATCATCTTTAATTTGAGACCTGGTTCCGGTTCCGCCTGCAATCACTTGCTGGAAAGCGTAGGTGGCTGCTGCTGCAACTTCTGGTGTCATGGCCTGAGCACACTGGGAGGTCGGAACGCGCATTTCTTTGCCAGTTCCCCTAACAACGACTCGGTCGATTGCTATTGGCGAGCAGTAAACGCCTTGGTTGGCAAAGCCAGCCATTGCCCCAGCCAAGGACATGGGCGAAAGCTCGTTGGTCCCAAGCACCGATGAGGGCACGTAGGACAACTCGTTGCCATCGGCGCGCTTGACCCCAAGACGCTGGGCCATGTCGCGAATGTCGCAAAGATCAAGTTGAGAAGCCATGCTCACGTAGGAGGTATTTATTGATCTGGTGGTGGAGCGAAGTACTGTTTCGTTGACGTACTTCTCGTCGTTGGAGTTTTGCGGTTCCCAGGTACCAACCAGTCCACCACAGCGGGCCGAGAATTCCTCCGAGTTCCATTCCCTCTTTCGAGCATCCACACGGTCACCTAGTAAGAAGCCCTTTGATAGCCACTCGGCAAGCACAAAGATTTTGTACGTAGAGCCAGTCTGGAATCCAGACGAGCCACCGTAGGCTCGGTCGGTCGAGTAGTTCACACTCGTTGTGGTTGGGTCTTCGTCGGAATTTTGATCAAAGATTCGGTTCTGGCTCATCGAAAGAACTCTTCCAGGTCCAACTTCAACTGAAACTGAGGCGGCTCCTAAGCTCCACTCGTTGTCGATTGGCATCTCACGTTTTACTATTTTGTCCGTGGTGTTTTGCAGATCTAGGTCCATGGTTGAGTAAATCTCTAATCCCCCGCGGCGAAGAATTGTCTCTCTGTCCTCAATCGCCAGTCCAAAATCAGGTGAGTTTCGAATTGTCCATACCACGTAATCGCAGAAATAAGCAGTCTGTTGGTTTGCCTCACAACCGGTTGGTGCCTTGGTGATGTTCGGCTCAATTGGCTCGGCCTTGTAGCTGGAAGCCTCTGCCGAAGTTATGTAGCCTTCATCTCGCATGTTATCGATTACGTAGTCGCGACGTTCTTTGGCAACTGGCAGGTTTGCCGGGTCATCCGGCTTATAGGAGTTTGGAGCCTTAAGCATGGCTGCCAAAAGCGCTGCCTGCGGGACTGTGAGGTCTCTAGCCTTAACCCCAAAGTAGTAGTTCGAGGCTGCCTCGATGCCATTTATCTGGTTACCAAAAAACGACAGGTTCAAGTAACCTGCGAGAATTTCCTTTTTTGTTGCAACCGCTTCCAGAGCAATTGCCAGGCGAATCTCCTTGAGCTTACGATCGATGGTGTTCACGGTTGCGGCTGCAATTGCCTCTTCATCGCCAGATAAGTTGGCGGCTTCCACTAGGGAGTTCTTGACATACTGCATGGTTATGGTCGAGGCACCCGGTCCACTAAGCCCTGAGGCTGCCACTCCTACGGTTGCCCTGGCAAGGGAGATAAAGTCCACTCCTCCGTGGATAAAAAACCTTGGGTCTTCGGTGGCAACCACGGCGTTTCTGATGTTTGGGCTCATCTGGTCGTAATCGACAGAGATGCGGTTCTCGTGGTAGAAAGTTGCGACGACAACCGGTTCGCCGTCCTTGGTGGCATACAAGTTAGAAGCCTGCGAGGCGTTTACTGGCTTGATGTAGTCGGGAAGACCTTCGAAAATGGACACCCCAGCTGATGCGGCATAGCCTCCAACGGCTGCAACCGGTGCCACCAGTGCCATTGTGAGAAGCCCTGCCAAGGCGCTTAGGCCAAAGAGCTTTCCTATTAGTCCGAGCATGGGGGGTTAGCCACACCTTTCTAGAGAATAAGCTTAAGAATACTTGCTAACCCTGAGAGGAAGCTGACCATGACAAAGTGGGAGTACATAACAACCCCCCTAATCATCCACAACACCACCCAAATCCTGAACAACTGGGGCTCCGAGGGCTGGGAACTGGTCCAAATCGTGACCGGTCCAGAAGGCGGCCTGGTGGCCTACTTTAAGCGCCCGGTGGCCTAGATGTCGTCAGTTGAGCAAAAAATAATTGAGCTTGGACTAGTTTTACCCGAAACCGCCAAGCCACTGGCTGCATATATTCCAGCCGTTCAGTCAGGCAACCTAGTTTTCACATCCGGACAGCTTCCAATGCATGAAGGAAAACTGACAATGACCGGAAAAGTTGGGGCTGAAGTCTCGGCAGAGCAGGCAAAGGCGCTCGCGGAAATTTGTGCACTAAATGCTCTGGCCGCCGTCAAGATGTTGATTGGCGATCTCGAGAAAATTAAACGAGTGGTCAAGGTTGTTGGCTTTGTAGCCTCCGCACCAGATTTCACTGGACAGCCAGGTGTTGTCAACGGCGCCAGTGAATTTCTTGGATCAGTTTTTGGCGACAAGGGTATTCATGCCCGAAGTGCTGTCGGGGTAGCGGTATTGCCACTTGATGCGCCAGTAGAGGTAGAACTCATCGTGGAGATTAGTCAGTAGCTCCAGCCGCTAGCTTTCCGGTGATGACGTCCATCACGGTTGTGTCGGCAAGAGTAGTTACGTCTCCGATTGGGCGATCTTCTGCGACGTCACGAAGTAAGCGCCTCATGATTTTCCCGGAGCGTGTCTTTGGCAGTTCTGAGACCACCATAATTTGCCTTGGCTTAGCAATTGGTCCAATTTCTTTGGCGACGTGATCGCGAAGCAGCTTGCTGACATCTGAGTCGCTTCCTGCGGCAGCGACCTGGTCAGCCCTCAAGATTACGAAGGCAACTATTGCTTGACCGGTGGTTTCATCTGTAGCGCCCACAACAGCTGCTTCAGCCACAAATGGGTGAGATACCAAAGCAGACTCGATTTCGGCAGTGGATAGCCTGTGCCCTGAAACATTCATGACGTCATCAACGCGGCCCAGAATCCAGACATCACCGTCATCATCGATTCTGGCGCCGTCCCCTGCGAAGTAGAGGCCCGGATACTGCGACCAGTAGGTTTTCTGGAAACGCTCGGGGTCGCCCCAGATTCCTCGGAGCATTGAAGGCCATGGCTCGTTGATGGTTAGATAGCCACCACCGGAAGTCACCTTCTTACCTTCCTCATCCACGATTCCAATCGAAATTCCAGGAAGGGCAACCTGAGCCGAGCCTGGCTTCGTGGAAGTGATTCCAGGAAGCGGCGATATCATGATGGCTCCAGTTTCGGTTTGCCACCAGGTGTCAACAATCGGACAAGAGTTTCCTCCGATTACGTCGCGGTACCAAATCCAAGCCTCAGGGTTAATTGGTTCCCCGACTGAGCCCAAGACACGAAGAGAAGTCAGGTCGGATTTGTCTGGAATTTCTCGCCCTAGTTTCATGAAAGTTCTAATCGCAGTTGGAGCGGTATAGAAAATACTCACTTTGTACTTCTCGATGATCTGCCACCAACGCCCCCAGTCGGGCGAATCAGGTGTTCCCTCGTAGATAACTTGGCTAACTCCATTAGCCAGTGGACCATAGACCACGTAGGTGTGACCGGTGATCCAACCAACATCTGCGGTGCACCAATAGACGTCTTTTTCTGGATGTACATCAAAGACATTTTTGTGAGTAAAAACGGCCTGAGTGAGATAGCCACCGGAGGTGTGAAGAATTCCCTTGGGCTTACCAGTGGTTCCAGAGGTGTAGAGAATAAACAAAGGGTGCTCGGCACCAAACGACTCTGCCTCGTGCTCGCTAGAGGCCGAATCAACAACATCTGACCACCAGTGATCGCGTCCTTGGACCCATCCAACTTGGTTGCCGCCACGCTTTAGAACCACAACGTTTTTGACGCTTGGGCAGGAGTCGTCGGCCAATGCTTCGTCAACTGCTGGCTTTAGGGCAGAAACCTTACCCTTTCTATACCCGCCGTCAGCTGTGATAATCAACTCAGCCTCAGCGTCGTTGATGCGGTTGCGAAGCGACTCAGCGGAAAAACCACCAAAAATCACCGAGTGGATAGCTCCTAGTCGAACCGTGGCCAGCATGGCAATAACTGCCTCTGGAACCATCGGCATATAAATTGCCACTCGATCGCCAGAGACCAACCCCAAAGAAGCAAAGGCGTTAGCTGTCTTTTTCACCTCGGCAAGAAGCTCAGCGTAGGTGTAGGTTCTGGTGTCGCCGTTTTCACCTTCAAAGTAGATGGCTATCCGTTCACCGCGCCCTGCCAAGACGTGCCGATCGAGGGTGTTGTAGGAAACGTTTAGCTCGCCGTCTTCGAACCAGGTGGCGAATGGGGCGTTGGAGTAGTCCAAGGTTTTGGTGAAGGGCTTATGCCAGTAGAGCTCTCGGGCTTGGTTGGCCCAGAAGTCAAGGCGATCAGTTTGAGCTTGTTGATAAAGCTCTGGCTTGGCAATTGCCTGAGCTATAAATTCCGCACTCGGCGGAAACCTTCGGGTTTCGTGCTGGAGATTCTCAATTCCAGTTCCCTTAGACATCTGAATCCCTTCTTGGCTCTTCTGGTAATAATGACACAAGTCAACTGGCGCGAACAGTGGTTGGTACGTACAATATTCAAGTTAGCGGTAACACGCTGACGTGCCATAGTTAGATTCCCCCAATCGCTATGGCCAGGCGGCAGGTTTTCCCCCAAAACCTGCCGCCCCCTAACTTTTTCCACAGTTTTGTTTCCAAGCCCCAAAACCGTTCTGGTTTGAATCAGTCTTAGCTGCGTGGAAGTACAAATACCAGATGTCCTGATGGACCTTATCGATAACCCGAAGCTGACTGATATCTGCATTAGTCCTGGCAAAACAGAAATTGATTTTGGTTCAGGGCTCACACCATCAGAAGCCGTTTTGTTTGACGAACCTAGGTTGGCTGACCTTGCACGAGCCTTGATTGAACTTGGTGGTCGAAGACTAGACCAAGCCAATCCCTTCGCCGACGTTAGCTTGCCAGGTGGAATCCGAGTCCACGCCGTATTGAAATCCGCCTGCAGCGAATCGAGCTTGGTCTCGATTCGTCTGCACTCAGATGAACCAATCAGACTTAGCCAGTTGCTAACTAGTGAAATGGCCAACCCTGCACAGCGGGAGTTAATTTGGGAGATAACAAAATCTGGAGAGAGTGTCTTGATAACCGGTGCTACCGGAACCGGAAAAACCACTTTGCTTCGAGCCATGCTTCAAGAACTAGACGAACGAATAATTGCTATTGAGGATGTAACAGAACTTACCGGAAGCAACATAATTTCACTCCAAACCAAACCTCACAACATCGAAGGTCAAGGAGCTATCAGCTTGGATGAGCTAGTCCGACAGGCCCTGCGAATGCGACCCGATCGAATTTGCATCGGTGAAGTCCGTGGCGCGGAATTAGTTCCGATGCTGCAGGCACTAAACACTGGTCACCGAGGTTCAACTACGTTGCACGCCAACTGCCTCGAACAAGTCCCCGAGCGACTGATCTCGATTGCTAGCTCACAAAACCTTGAAATTGGCGCCCTTAGTCGATTGGCAGCTGCTGCTTTTCAGTGGGTCATATCTGTGGCTCAGGAAGATGGGACAAGGAAAGTTTCCGGGATTGGCAAGTTTGCATTTATTGACAATCAATTACAAGTTGTTTCCCAACTTCGAACCAGAAAGTTGGCCTTGGCATGAGTGCGAATCTTGCTGTGCTAGAACTTGCGGCACTTCTTAGAAGTGGAGCCACCACCACAACCGCAATAAAACAGTTTCAGGAAGAACACCTCAGTGAATTTCAAAAGCGCCAGTTCAGATTCATTTGGGAGGTGGCGAGGGAATCTGGTGGCAACTTAGCTCTTAGTCTTGATCGACTGGCAGAGGTATTTGAAGCCCAGCAAAAACAAAATTCGGAACTAAGGCTGGCCTTTGCATCCCCTCGGGCAACCGCAAATTTGATTTTGATGCTGCCGCTGTTGGCAGTGCTCTTTGCTGAACTACTCGGACTCTCGGCACTTTCGGCTTCTTTTGAAACTTCCTTAGGCTCACTTGCGATTGGGCTTGGACTTGTCTTGCTGATTGTTGCCCGAATAATTTCACTTCGCATGTTGGAAAAAGCAAAACCGCGGGAGGCGGATCCTGGTGCCTTCTTGGACGCTGTAGTCATTGGGCTTTCAGCTGGACTATCCCCGAAGGGGTCAGCTAATCTCGCAGGGAGAAAGTGCGTTGAGAATTTAGCTACCCCAGTTGCCAGCGAGCAGCTAAGTCAGCTTTGGGATTCGGTGGCTGTTTCCGAAAAGTCCGGCATCGCCCTAACCGGCATACTCTCAGCCAGGGCAGACGCGCTTAGGCATCGACTCTGGAACCGACGCCGAACCGCCTTGGCCAAGCTATCAATTTCTTTACTTTTCCCACTTGGACTAGCGGCGCTTCCAGCCTTTGTATTTTTGGCAGTTGTGCCGGTGGGTATCGGGTTGCTTAGAGGGGCTCAATAGAAAGGTATGTATATGAACCTAAAGAATGAAAGCGGAGCGGCAACTGCAGAATACGCAATCGCCACCATGGCGGCTGTGGGCTTTGCTGGCTTGCTGGTTGTAATCCTAAGAAGCGATGAGGTCAAAGGCATATTGTTTGACTTGGTTCGATCGGCGTTGAGCCTTGGCGGCAGCTAAAAAGGAATCCGGCTCGGTGACTGCCGAGCTTGTATTAACTTTGCCGGCAGTAGTGCTGGTGTTTGGTCTAGCGCTTAGCGCGATGAGCATTCAAGTTCAGCGAATGCAGTTAGTATCGGCAGCTTCTGAAATTGCTCGAGCTATCGCTAGGGATGAACCAATTGCTGTTGTTGATGCTCTGGTGGATGAATTAGGAGATCAAGTTGGTTTTGAATTTCAAGAAGAAGCTGGACTCGTTTGTGTAGTTTTGAAATCCGGAGTAGCGCTTGTGGGTCTGGATTTTGCCGGTTTGGATTTAATTGAGACGCAGTGTGCAAAGGCTCAAGGACAATGAGAAATGACGCTGGGGCTGGAACAATGCTGGCTTTGGGCTTGTTAATTGCAACTCTCGGCATTTTTTCAGCTGGAAGTTTCATTTCCTTTCAATTACTGGCCAACACCCGCCTTCAGGCCACTACTGACTCGATAGCTTTGGCATCTGCTGACGCACTTCGAGGCGTAAGTTCTGGTTATCCGTGTATTGTGGCAAAAGATATCGCAGTCAATAACCAGCTGGTTTTGGAGCGATGTCGTATTGTCGGATTCGAGGTCTTTATCGAGACCAGCGTCAAACAAGCCGGGATTGTGCAAACAGCACGAGCTCGAGCCGGACCCAGCTAAGGGCTATAAGGAGATGTATGTCAGGCACCAACAAGTTAGTGATTGTCGAGTCGCCAGCAAAGGCTAAGACAATCGCTAAGTATCTAGGCGATGACTACACGGTTATGGCCTCGATTGGACATATCCGTGACCTTATCGATCCTAAAAACCTACCCCCAGAGGAGAAGAAGAAAAAAGGCTCCTTGGCCAAGTTCTCAATCGACATCGAAAATGACTTCGAGCCTTACTACGCTATTTCCGCTGGTAAATCCAAGACCGTGGCCGAGCTCAAAAAAGCTCTTACCGAAGCTGATGAGCTTTTCCTCGCAACTGATGAGGACCGCGAAGGAGAAGCTATCGCTTGGCATTTGCTTCAGGTGCTAAAACCCAAAGTTCCGGTCAAGAGAATGGTTTTTCATGAAATTACAAAGTCGGCTATTCAAGAAGCTCTTGGCAAAACCCGCGACGTTGACCAGAACCTTGTGCAGGCTCAAGAAACCAGGAGAGTTGTAGACCGGCTTTACGGCTACGAAGTTTCACCTGTTTTATGGCGCAAGATCAACCGTGGACTAAGTGCTGGAAGAGTTCAGTCACCGGCGATGCGATTGGTGGTGGAGCGTGAGCGTGAGCGCATGGCATTTGTCTCAGGAAGCTATCACGACGTCAAGGCCCTATTCACAACCAACGTGGGCAAAGAGCAAGATTTTGAAGCCAAGTTGCTTTCCATTGATGGAAAGAGAATTGCCTCGGGCGATGCCTTTAATGACAAAGGTGAGATTAAAGACGGAGTACTCCTTCTAGATCAAGATGCCGCCGAGAAATTAGCTGTTGCTATGCGCGCTAGTGATATAAAAGTAAAGGTCGAGTCGGTCGAATCAAAGCCTTCCACCAGACGACCGGCTGCCCCATTTACAACTTCTACTTTGCAGCAGGAAGCTTCCAGAAAACTCCGTATGTCTGCGAAGCAGACCATGGATACCGCGCAGTCGCTTTATCAAGACGGACACATCACATACATGCGTACCGACTCACCGGTGCTTTCAACTCAAGCAATTCAAGCTGCAAGAAACCTAGCGGTCGAAATGTTTGGCAAGGATTCGGTTCCAGATGCACCTAGGGTCTACACCGGCAAGAACAAAAATGCCCAGGAGGCTCACGAGGCCATTCGCCCAGCTGGCGAAAGCTTCGTCCATCCAAGTGATTTGCCAATGAGTATGTCAACCAGGTCCAAAGATCTCTACGAGTTGATTTGGAAAAGAACTATGGCGTCCCAGATGGCTGACGCTAAGGTTTCAACCACCACAGCCAAGATACTTGTTGGTCCATTGGAAGCCGGATCATCCGCTGAGTTTTCTGCTTCCGGAACCGTGGTTTTGTTTAAGGGATTTATGGCAGCCTACGAGGAGGGCCGTGATGTCGAACGTGAGGAAGAAGACGACAGCGAGAAGGAGTCCAAGCTCCCAGCTCTCACGGTTGGCCAAGAACTGTCGGTAGTTGAAGTCACCGCCAAGGACCACCAGACCCTGCCGCCAGCTCGTTATACGGAGGCCAGCCTAGTCAAAGCTCTAGAAGAAGACGGCATTGGAAGACCTTCGACCTATGCAGCTATCTTGTCCACAATCATCAACAAAGGTTACGTAGTAAAACGTGGTCAGGCGTTGGTTCCAGAGTGGATTGCATTTACCGTGACTAGGTTCTTGGAAGAGAACTTCGTCAAGCTAGTTGACTATGCCTTTACGGCCCAGATGGAAGAAAACCTCGACCAAATAGCAGCCGGTGAGCTAGACAGAAGCGACTGGTTGAAGAAGTTCTACTTCGGTACCGATGATGAAGATGGACTGCACGATACCGTGCAAAACGTCGGAGACAGTGACCCGAAAGCTGTTAACTCCATTTATCTAGCGGAGAACATCACTCTTCGCACCGGAAAGTTTGGACCATACATCGAGACCATGGTTGAGCCAGGTAGCGAGGGTGCCGATGAAAACGGTCGCCGTATCGTGAACATTCCAGAAGGTCTTGCCCCTGATGAACTAACTGTTGCCAGGGCACAGGAACTAATTGATGCTCCGATTATCACTGATCGAATCATGGGTCAGGACCCAACGACCGGTTACGACATCTTGTTCAAAGATGGCCGCTACGGCCCCTACGTACTTTTAGAAGATCCAAACGCCGAGAAGCCTAAGACTGCTTCTCTTTTCAAATCCATGTCACCGGATACTTTTACCTTTGACCAGGCCGTGCAGCTCCTTTCACTTCCTAGAACTATCGGACTAGATCCTGAAACGGAAACTCCAATCACCGCTCAAAACGGAAAGTTCGGGCCGTACCTGAAAAAGGGAACTGACTCAAGATCTCTAACCAGCGAGGATCAGATATTCTCACTCACTCTGGAAGAATCCCTTGAGCTTTACAAGCTGCCAAAATACGGTGGCCGAAGAACTGCCGCCACACCTCTCAAAGAGTTTGGCGAAGACCCAGCTAGCGGCCTCGCTGTGTTTGCAAAAACCGGCCAGTTCGGTGACTACGTAACTGACGGGGCAATCAACGCAACCATTCCAAAGGACGAAAAGCTGGAGGAACTAAGCCCTGACCAGGCCTTTGAGCTTTTGGCTATCAGACGTGAAAAACTTGGTCTTGAGCCAGGACAGACTGCCCCGAAAGCCGGAAGAGCATCCAAGAAGATCGCAGCTCCCAAAAAGACTGTGAAGGCTGGCGCCACAAGAAAGAAGAAGTAACTTGGCCATTAGGGGCGGACTTTTTATCTCCTTTGAGGGAATCGACGGAGTCGGTAAGTCCACACAGGCCGATCTGATGGAGCAGTATCTGGAGGGTCGCGGTTTTAGTGTGCTTCGCACCTTGGAGCCAGGCGGCACCGAGCTCGGCCAGGAAATCAGACATCTTTTATTGCATCGCAAAGGTGAAGTATCAGCCCGCTCTGAGGCACTTTTATATGCGGCCGATCGGGCTCACCACGTTGCCAGCAAAATATCCCCTGCTCTAGCAGCAGGCAACGTCGTAATCACCGACCGTTTCCTAGACTCGTCGGTGGCCTACCAAGGCGCCGGCCGAGAACTTGATTTAACTGAAGTCAGGAACTTGTCACTGTGGGCAGTGAACAACTTACTTCCCGACCTAACTGTTTTGCTGGATTTAGAGGCCGAGCTAGCGGCCAAGCGACGAGTTCAAACCGGTCAAGAACCTGATCGCTTAGAGCGCGAGAAAATAGAGTTCTTTGAAGCTGCAAGAAACTCATATCTCGAATTGGCAAAGGCCGAGCCAAAAAGATTTTTTGTGGTTGACGCTAACCAAGAGCCATCCGCTATCTGGAGTCAGATTCAAAGAAGGCTTGATGAGGTTTTGGAAAGCAAAGAACTTTGAGTACAGTTTTGGAATTCGAGCCAGTTTGGTCTGAGCTGTTAGGTCAGCCAGAAGCCGTTGGTCAGCTTCGCCAAGCGGTCGCAACGAAGGCTGAAGGATTGCAGCACGCCTGGCTCCTCACCGGGCCTCCAGGGTCTGGAAGATCAAATGCCGCCACAGCTTTTGCAGCTGCGCTGCTTTGTGACAGAGCAGGCTGCAGAGAATGTAAGAGTTGCCGAATGGTTGAGTCTGGATCTCACCCTGACGTATCTGTCTTGGCCACCGAAAAAGTAATCATCTCTATCGAAGAGATCAGGCAGCTAGTTTCGGCCTCGTACTTCGGTGGATCGGTTAGCAAATATCAGATCATGATAATCGAAGACGCTGATCGGATGACAGAGCGATCTTCAAATGTTTTGCTCAAGGCTTTGGAAGAGCCACCCGCCGGAACCATCTGGTTGCTTTGTGCTCCGAGTGAAGCGGACATGCTGCCAACAATTCGATCGAGAGTTAGACGAGTTGCGCTCAAGCAGCCCTCAACTCAAACTGTTGCTGACCTCCTGGTTGCCCGCGACGGCATTGATCCAAAGTTAGCTCTGCAGGTGGCAGCCGAGGCCCAGGGGCACATCGGAATGGCGCTTCGTCTTGCCACTAGTCCTGACGCTCGCGCCAGGCGGAAAGAGACTCTAGTTAGTGCCATGCAAATTGACTCAATTCCAAAGGCCATGGCCACTGCCGAACGCTGGTTAGATCTTGCCAAAAAGGACGCCGACGCACTAACTGTTGAACGAGACGGCCAAGAGCGCTCTAATTTACTTGCAACCCTTGGCATCCCCGAAGGCGGAACAGTTCCTCCTGGGCTTCGAGCGGATATCAAGCAGCTCGAGGAGGCTCAGAAAAGACGTGCAACCAGGAGTCTTCGTGACGGCATCGACCGCATCCTGGTTGATCAAATGTCTCTCTATCGAGACGTTCTTACGATTCAACTTTCAGCCGATGCGGAGCTGGTGAATCAAGACCTAAAAGGCAACCTTGATGAGGTTGCTTCTTCTTCCACCCCGGCCCAGACAATCGCCAAGTTAGAAGCCATGGCTCAGGCACGGGTTCGAATCGGGTCTAATGTTAGAGACTTGATGGTTCTGGAAGCACTAGCAATTGCCCTTAGAAGGAAAGTATGAAAAACAAAAAGTTATTAGTTGGTTCCTTAGTAGTTAGCACGCTAGTTCTTTCTGGCTGCAGTGCAATATCTTCACAGCCGACCTCTCCCGAACCGGTTACCCCAGTGGCCTCGCCTGCTCCGGCCGGATTTGAGACTTACTACAACCAGGCGGTGGAGTTTCAGGCTTGCGGTGAGAATATTTTTTGTGCTGATGTAGAAGTTCCAATGGATTGGGACGACCAGTCAAGCAAGCCCATCACCATCGCCACGGCTTATCGTAAGGCCGATCGAAAAGAGTCCGAAGGTTTTGTACTGCTGAACCCTGGCGGCCCCGGTGCCTCAGGTTACGACTGGGTAATAGAGTCCAGTGATTTTCTAGGGACCAAAAAACTGCGCGAGAATTTCAACATTCTAGGATTTGATCCCAGGGGAGTTGGCAAAAGTTCCGCTGTTAAGTGTCTGAACGACAAAGGCTATGACAAGTTTTTGTACGACGTGACTGGGTTTGAGCTTGGAAGCGATGAAGATGTAGCAGCTGCTAGAGCCGCTGTGAAGGATTTTGGAGCAAAGTGCCTAGCCAATACTGGCGATCTTCTGGGCCACGTTGACACCGTTTCGGCAGCCAAAGACATGGATCTAATCCGTGCCGTTTTAGGGGAGCAAAAGCTCAACTTCTTGGGATACTCCTACGGGTCATTCCTGGGAACTACCTACGCGAACCTGTTCCCGGAACACGTGGGTAGATTCGTTCTTGACGGGGCAATCGATCCGACAGTCTCTGATGAAGAACAGACCCTCTTCCAGATACAGGCTTTTGAGAAGGCACTTCGAGCATTTTTGGAAAACTGTGAGCAGTATCGAGATTGCCCATTCACCGGTTTTGTCGAGGGTGATTTGCAAACCATCAAGCAATTCCTTTTCGATCTTGAATCAAATCCACTTCCAACTAAGGACGGGCGCGAGCTAACTGTTTGGGCGGCAGTAACCGGACTCATCATGCCGCTATATTCCGAAAGCTACTGGCAATATCTTTCAACTGCCTTCGATGTGGCCCTAACTGATGGGCAAGGAGATGTCTTTTTGCTTTTGGCTGACCAATACAACGATCGTGGTGATGACGGGAAATACAGCACTAATTTGATTGCAGCAAACTACGCAATCAGCTGTTTGGATGCTAGATCCAGCACGAACATTTTTAGCATGCAAAGACAAAACAAAGCCCTAGTAGATGCTTCTCCAACTCTCGGTCGCTACTGGCAGTTCGGGGCACTGCGCTGCGAGAATTGGCCATTTGATGTGAAGGAGGCGCCGGTGTCTTACGGCGCCGAAGGAGCTCCAACCATTTTGGTTATTGGGACAACGGGTGATCCAGCAACTCCTTACTCTCAAGCCCAAGCGCTTGCCGGGAGAATTTTGAAAGATGCCTTTTTGCTCACCTATCACGGCGAGGGTCATACGATCTACGGCCAACAGGTTTTGTGTGTGGACAACTTGGTGGACAAGTTCTTCTTGACAGGTGAACTGCCAGCCCAGGACCCCAACTGTGGAGCTAGCTAGCCAGAAGGTTCTGGAATAGTAATCTTTGTCCAAAGGAGCTTTAGCCATGAAAGCGTTGTTTATTCAACATGATCACGTATCCCCGCTTGGTCCTGTGGGTGAAAGATTTGCCCAGCAAGGGTTTGAGATTGAGATCATGCTGGTTGTTCCGGAAAGTAATTATCGAGAGCCAAACGTCGACTTTTCATTCCCTGACGCCTCTAAATACGATGTGATTATTCCACTCGGGTCACCTTGGGGGGCTTGGGACGATGCCTGCATTGGCAACTGGTTGCTTCCGGAATTGGAGTGGTTAAAAAACGCAATAGAGGCTGATGTGCCAGTGCTTGGCATTTGCTTCGGTGGGCAACTCATGGCTAGGGCTTTAGGGGGATCGGTAGCTCCCGGTCCAAGGCCCGAACTTGGGTGGACTTACATCTTCAGTGATGAACAAAAACTTGTTTCGAACGGTCCATGGTTTCAGTTCCACTACGACTATTGGCAGGTTCCACCTCTAGCTAAGGAGATAGCAAGAACCGCACTGGCGTCGCAGGCATTTTCGTATCGCAAGTCACTGGCTCTTCAGTTTCACCCGGAGCTAGATCTCGAAGTTCTCGAGGGGTGGTTGATCTGGGATGGCAACGAGGAGTTAGCCGAGGACGGTCAAGACCCAAAGATAGTGCTTGAGCAAACTAGAGCCTTAGCGTCTGAGTCTAGACAGCGTGCTTTTGAATTGGTGGATAACTTTTTAGAACAAGTAGCTTTGCTAACTACCCGAGAAATCCTCTAAGTAAAGCTGCCGAGCCAGCCAGATGATCTCGCATCGCGCTTTGGGCCACGGATGGATTACCTTTCAAAATGGCACCGATTATCTTCTCGTGCTGTTCGTTAGAGTGTGCGATGTTTGGTGGCAGAAGAGGAATGTTGTCGAGCAGTTCGTTAACTCGCATTCGCGAGTAGGCCACTTCGGCAATTAGCTTTTCTGAACCGGTGACTTCCGCGATTAGCAAATGAAGCCTCGAGTCCAAGCGGCGATAATCACTCGGCTCGGCGGCACTTGTTTGTTCGTGGGCATCTTGGAGCGCGCCTCTGACGTCACGAGTTAGTTCCGCATTGGCCGCCGCGTAAGCAGCCCCGCATTCAACCACTTCGCGAAAAACCAATATGTCGGTAATTTCGGATGAGTTCGCCAAGTTTGCTTTGCCGTATTCGGCAGGGAGTGAGTCTGAAATGAAAGTTCCACCGTATCGCCCCCGTCGAGTAGTTAGGTATCCAGCGGCACCCAAAGCTGAGGCCGCTTCACGCACGGTGTCTCTTGATACCCCAAGCAGTGAAGCAATTTCTCGTTCACCAGGTAACCGATCCCCGGGTTGAATCAAACCCAGACGAATTGTTTGCAAGATCCGTTCCACGGTTTCCTCAAACGCATTCGCACTTCTAGTGCGTTTGAGCAGAAGCGAGCTACTGCCAAGCGGAAGCGGCTGGATGGATTCAGCTTGCTTGGCGGTAGTCATCTTTATAGTGGAGTTACGTAAGCACCGGAAATTCCACCATCGACCAAGAAGGTTGATCCGGTTATAAATGAGCTATCGTCTGATGCCAAGAAAGCAACCGCTGCAGCTAGTTCTTCCGGATGGGCAAATCTTCCAATCGGGATGTGAATTAATCTGCGCGCAGCCCGCTCCGGATCTTTAGCAAACAGTTCCTGAAGTAGTGGAGTGTTTACTGGGCCTGGGCACAGGGCGTTCACGCGGATTCCCTGCCTCGCGAACTGAACGCCCAGTTCGCGGCTCATGGCTAGCACCCCACCCTTAGAGGCGGTGTAAGAGATCTGGCTAGTAGCACTTCCCAAAACCGCTACAAAGGATGCGGTGTTGATAATTGATCCGGAACCTTGTTTTGTCATGTGGCGAAGTGCTGCTCGGCAGCAGAGGTAGACACTCTTGAGGTTTACATCTTGAACTTTTTGCCAAGCCGGAAGCTCGGTGGTTTCAATTGAGTCGTCATCCGGTGGAGAAATTCCAGCATTATTGAAGGCGATATCCACGCTTCCGTAAAGCTTGGCTGCGCTGTCAAATAGATTGTTTACTTCAGCTTCATCGGCCACATTGACCTTAATGTAGCTCCCACCGACCTCAGCTGCAGCTTTTTCTCCGGTCACTGGATCCATGTCGCCGATTACTACTTTGGCCCCTTCGGCGGCAAACCGTCGCGCGGTAGCAAGTCCGATACCGGATGCCCCACCCGTAATAACGGCTACTTTGCCAGCAAGACGCTGCGTCAAATCCATTTTCTTGATTGTCATTTTGTTCTCCTAGTCAGCAGGGTAGTAAACGGTTTTTTCTTCAGTAAAGTGCAGTGGGGCGTCGGGACCAAGCTCTCGGCCAAGACCGGATTGTTTGAATCCACCAAATGGGGTGTTGTATCGAACGGACGAGTGAGAGTTCACTGAAAGGTTTCCACTCTCTAGAGCCCTAGATACCCTTACCCCTCTTCCAAGGTCGCGTGTCCAGATAGAACCGCTCAGGCCATACTCCGAGCTGTTTGCAATCTCTAGGGCCTCAGCCTCATCTTTGAATCGATACACCGAAACAACTGGACCGAAAATTTCCTCGGTCATGCAGCGGTCAGAAACTTTGTCGGGAGTTAGGACAGCTGGCGCCATGAAGTAGCCCTTACCGGTTGGCGCATGGCCTCTGAAAGCAATGTTTCCATCGGATAGGTACTGCTCAACGTTTTCAAAGTGCTTCTTAGAAACTAGCGGTCCCATCTCGGTGGCTTCATCGGTTGGGTCTCCAACTTTGTAGGCTTTTACTGATTTTTCTAGGCCTTCCATGAATCTGTCGTACACAGACGCCTCAACCAGAATTCGACTTCTTGCGCAACAGTCTTGCCCGGCATTTTCAAAAACCGAACTTGGAGCCGCAGCGGCAGCTTTGTCGACATCGGCATCTGCGAAAACGATGTTGGCGCTTTTGCCTCCCAGCTCCAACGTCACTCGCTTGACCTGGTCGGCCGCCTTGCGCATTACTTGCTTACCAACTTCTGTTGAGCCGGTGAAGACCACTTTGCCAACTTTGGGATGGGTTAGGAAACGGTCACCGACCACTGAACCTTTACCAGGCAGAACCTGAAATAGCCCTTCTGGTAGCCCAGCTTCAAGAGCAAGTTCACCTAGACGAATGCTAGAAAGCGGGGTCCATTCGGCAGGCTTTAGAACAACAGCATTACCAGCGGCTAAGGCAGGGGCAAAGCCCCAGCTGGCAATGGTCATTGGGAAATTCCAGGGAGTGATAATTCCCACCACACCGATTGGCTCATTGAATGTAACGGCTATTCCGCCAGCAACCGGGATCTGCTTTCCAATCAGGCGTTCTGGGCCTGCTGAGTAGTACTCAAGAACATTTCTTACGTGGGTAGCTTCCCAGCGGGCTTGGGAGATTGGGTGGCCAGAGTTTCTGACCTCTAGTTCTGCAAGCTGCTCGATGTGCTGCTCAACTGTTGAGGCAAATCTGTGCAGCGCCAAGGCTCGGTCTGCTGGGTTTAGAGCAGCCCACTTTTTCTGGGCCTTAGAAGCAGATTCAATGGCAGCATCTGTTTCCTCAAGACTCGCATGAGCGATGGTTTCCATCTGCTCTTCGGTGGCCGGGTTTATAAGGGTGTAGCTCATTTGCTACCTCGATACTTTCTTGCCGCGTCGATTAGTCCCTCGAAGATTCTCAAATCATCAAGGGTTTGCTCAGGGTGCCACTGGACCGCCACACCAAACGGGTGATCGGCTAGCTCAACGGCTTCGATGATTCCGTCTTCAGTCTTGGCGGTGACGGTAAGCCCTT
>WLGB01000010.1 GCA_009703455.1 Actinomycetota bacterium | reverse complement strand
TTGAAGAACTTTAGCGATAACTGCACCAAGTAGCCGATGCTAAGAGCAAAGATCACGGTACCCTCACGAACTTGGCCACCCATGAGCCAACCAATGGTTAGCACTGTGCCTTCGTAGCCAGACCTGACGAGCCAAAATGGCTTGTCGAGAGCGTTGGAAGTTCCCTGCATTAGGCCATCCCTTGGACCCGAGCCGAGCTGCGAGCTGATGTAGAGACCGGTAGCAATAGCTACCACCACTACTCCAATCACAAACATAACAAGCTGTTGCCAGTAGACCGTTAGGTCTGGAAGGAGAAGCAACCAGAAGTCCGCAAACAGTCCTATTAGAACAGCGTTGGCAATGGTTCCAATTCCAGGTTTTACCTTGAGTGGTATCCACGCCAAAAGCACTATGGCGCTCACCACAACCGTTGAGACTCCAAAGCTAAGCCCGGTCTGAATGGAAATGCCCTGAGCAAATACGTCCCACGGGGCAATACCGAGGCTGGCTTGGACCGTTAGCGCTACTCCAAGTCCGTAAACGAATAGCCCAAAGATAAGCGTAAGTAGTCTTCTAGGCAGACTACGGTTGGAATCAGGGAGCACCAATGAAGACTACTGGCTATTTAGGACCGCACCCCGGTTTTAGACCGCGTATTTTTGCCCACCGGGGTCTGACTTTTGACAAGCACACTCAAGTAGTAGATGAAAACACTCTTGATTCGTTCGAGCTGGCTATGGCTGCCGGCGCGGACTATCTTGAGTCAGACATTCAGGTCACTAAGGATCTGATTCCTGTCCTGTTTCACGACCGGGATCTAAAACGATTGGTTGGAAAAAAGACCCTGATTTCATCTCTTACTCTGGATGAACTTCAATCCATCCGACTTCCTCACTCGGGTCAAATTCCTACCCTAGAGCAAGCCTTAGAAAAACTTCCCAAAGCAAAATTCAACCTCGACCTCAAGACCCCCAGAGCCGAAAAAGTTGGAATACAGGCAATACTTGCGCAAAACGCTGCAGATCGAGTTCTAGTGTCAAGCTTTAGCGAAGCCTCAAGAAAGCGGGCGCTCGCAATCTCGAACACTCCCCTAGCATCTTCAGCAGGGAGCTCCAAGGTGCTGTCCGCTTACTTCTTTGCTCGATTCAAAAACCTGCCCGCTTTGGCCAAGGAACTGGTGACTATTGATGCGCTCCAGATTCCAGCAAAGTTTTTTGGAATCGACTTTACGGATCCTAGGTTTCTCGAACCGGTCCTAGCAGCAGGTGTGGAAATTCACTATTGGACCATAAACGACCCAGAGCAAATGCAGGAGCTGTTTCAAATAGGCGCTCACGGGCTTGTTACCGATCGCTGCGACATTGCCATAAAAACCTTTAGCTGAGAGATTTCTGTTAAGTCCTACTAAACAGGATGACTTTAAGCACCCCTCTGGTTCTATCTATCGTTGACACATTTGGTCAACCGAAGCAACCAGGAGTAATGATGGCTCAACAGACAATGCGCGGTATCAGGCTGGGTACTCAATCGCTTGAATCAGAAATCGGAGTGAGCTACTCCCCTAGGAATAAGCACAGCTACCAGTGCCCGAACGGACACCTAAGTGAATTGGTGTTTGCTCAGGACGTAGAACTGCCTACTCTTTGGCAGTGCAAGTCATGCCCCCAGCAAGCCCAATTACTCGAAAACGGAAAGCTCGTAAAGCTAGAAATCGACGAACTAAAGACCCCTCGCTCGCATTGGGAGATGCTTCTAGAGCGCAGATCTAAAGAGGAGCTAGAAGAAATTTTGAAAGAGCGATTAAGTTTCATCAGAGCACGTCGTAAGGCTGGAAAAGCTGACGTTTAACTAATTACTCTCTTAAGTCCCCAAAAGGTGACCTTGGTAAGTGCTTCCAGCACAATTGCCAAGGTCATTTTTGATTGCCCGCTGACTCTTTCGACGAACGTAATGGGAACTTCAACAACTTGACCTTTTTTTGATGCGCGGTAAGCAAGCTCAACTTGGAACGAGTAGCCGTGTGAGGAAACAGGAGTACTGACTAATTGCTTCAAGAAACTGGCTCGATATATCCGAAACCCCGAGGTCATGTCGGCGATTTCCGTCCCTAACATAAACCTTGCATAGCCGTTTCCGAATCTTGAAATTAGTTTCCTAGCTGCTGGCCAATTGATCACTTTTCCACCTGGAATCCAGCGCGAACCAATCACCAAATCAGAGCGACTGCATTTTTCTAGCAGAAGCCCAAGATCTTCTGGCCGGTGAGATCCATCGGCGTCCACTTCAACTATGAAATCAAACCCTTGCTTGAAGGCCCACTCGAATCCTTCTAGATAGGCCACACCCAACCCCTGCTTTGCTTGGCGACTCAGCAGAGAAATCCTTTTATCCTCTAGCGACAAATTGCGGATGAGATTTCCTGTGCCGTCCGGTGAATTGTCGTCCACAACCAAGACAAATAACTCAGGATGCAATGCAAGAATCCGCGAAATGGTGCCCTGGACAGTCAGCACTTCGTTGAATGTGGGTATTACAACCAGAGTCTTCACTCCAACCTACTTTTTGATCGCCTGGCGAGATTGAAACCCATTGCCGCAACCAATAGAAAAAGCGCAAGCACGTTCACTAGTAAGTCAAAAGCTGGGCCGATCACTATGGCCGGTGTAAGAGAAGTGCGAAGCGGCAAGGTCTCAACCATCACGCCAGGCTCGAAAATAGGAAGCTCAGACGCTATCGTTCCGTTTGGCAAGAAGATTACCGATACACCGACAGTGGAGATGTTCACGACGGTCCTACCAGTTTCAATAGCCCGGAGGCGTGCAAGGGCAGCCTGTTGGAAGGTTTCGTCGCTTCGACCGAAGTCCGCGTTGTTGGTTTGAGAAAGAATGATCTGAGCCCCATCAGACACCAGTTCTCGGCCAATTTGATCAATTGCAATCTCGAAACATATCAGGACACCGAGCCTGTTGCCCTCGAGTTCAAAAATACCGTCTCTTGTGCCGAAGCTGTAGCCACGCGAAACAAGGCCGATGAGATCTGGAGCCAGTTGATACCAGAAGTCTCGATCTGGAACATATTCAGCAAACGGAACTGGACGCTTCTTATCGTACTGGTCCACTTCTCCCCCATCGACTGTGTAGTAAAGGGAACTGTTGAACAACTCATCGCCCGATTCAGTAATTGCGCCAAAGATAAGAGGCACCTGATACTTTTCAACGATTGAATCAACTTGCAATTTAGCCAATTGGTTGTTTTGTGGATTGAGATCAGAGGCGTTTTCTGGCCAAACAATTACGTCCAGCTGATTTCGCAACGGATGATTATCTAGCAAAGCCGTTGCCTCAACGTGGTTTCGAAGGAAAGTCCCCCGCTCTGCGTTAGCGAATAACCCAGCATTGGCGTTGCCTTGAACAGCGCCAACAGTCAAGACGCCGGCCTCAGCTTGAGTTGGAACAACAAAGATCGCAGCAACAGCCAAGATTACGGTCGTAGCCAATAGTCCTGGAAGCTGAAACCGAATAGCTGAAAAACCAGATTCGAAAGCTTGAAGAAATATCACTGTGATAAACACAGAAACGAAAGTAAGTCCAGAGATGCCAACAAAGTATGCAAGCTGCGACAAAAAGCTATCTGACAGCGCTTGTGCAACTCGAGACCAAGGAAAGCCGCCGTAGGGCAGATTGATCGAGACCCATTCTCGTGCGGTCCATATGGTGGAAACAGCCAAAGCGGTCAAGGTTGGGGCCAGGGCACCAGAAATACGGGAATTTAGAAAAGACCACACCAATGCGATGACACCGGTTCCGACTGCAAATATTGCCCCCTCCATTACCGATAGCGCAATCCAGGGAACTGGACCAAGGTAAAGACTTAGCCATTCAATCTGACTCAGGTAAAAAGCAAGACCCGCCAAAAAGCCCACGCCGGCTGCAGGAAAGAATCTGAGACCGCGAACTGCAATCAGTATCAACGCAACGGAAACAAAGATCAGGGGCCAGATGTTTTCCCGTGGCATTGCCAGCGAGGACAGAAGTCCTCCGAGTATCCCAACTGGTGTTCGCCACAGTAACAGTCCAAAGCGGTGCTTACTGGTCATGGTTCTAGCCTATGCATAGTAGGAATATGCCACGATTCCACGCTTCACTTTGTCAACTGCGTCTCTGGCTTTGGATGCAATCTCGCCTTCACTGGCTTTGGCGAGTTGCTCCAGTAAGTCAATGATTTGTTTGCACCAGCGGATAAAGTCTCCGGGTAGTAAGTCGGCTGACTCAAGAACAAGGTCCAACTTGGAACCGGTGGCCCAGCGGTGGATGGGATAGCTTAGATCCATCTCAAGCCTTGATGAGCGAGGAAGCTTATGTTTTTTGGCGAGTGTTTCCAAATCTTCCCAAAGTGCTTGCGTCTTGGCAAAGCTATCGAGAAAGTTTCCCTTGGGTGAACGTGGTTCAAAGTTCTCCTCGTCCCGCCTGGGTTCATAGACCAAAGCCGCTGCCATTGCCGCTAGCGACGGGGCATCAAGGTTGTCCCAGATCTTTAACCTCAGTGCCTCTGCAACTAGGAGATCGCGTTCGCCGTAGATACGAGCAAGCATTCTCCCGGAGTCGGTGACTTGGAGGTCTTGGTCGCTTTCATCGAGATAGTCGAGCTCGATTAGCAGACTACAGATTTTGTCAAAAGTGGAAGCGACCAGATTTGTGCGCCCCTCGATTTGGTCCAAGATTGCCTGTGTTTCCCGATGAAGTTGCCACCAACGCTCAGCCCAGCGTGAATGGGCCTCACGATGCGAGCAAAGGTGGCAAGGATGGGTCTTCATCCGCACCTTGAGCTCGGCAAGCTTTCTTTCTAGCTCACTTCTACCTTTGGTTTGTCGAATGTCTTTACCGCGCTCTTGTCGAGTTCTACCTGACGATAACTGCTTTTCTATATCGCTGAGCTCGCGACGGATGCTTGAGTAAGCAAAGAAATCCCCAAGGTGACATTCCATGGACTTGGCATATCCATCAAGCGAAATCTGCTTCTCCCGGATGCCCTTGGCAAGCCCAACCACTGAACGATCGGCCTGGAACTGAGCAAAGGAAGTTTCAAGAACCTCTCTGGCTCTTTTTCTGCCAAATGCATCGATGAGATTCACAGCCATGTTCGCTGTTGGCTTGAATGGGCTAATCAGCGGATAGCTTCGCTTGCTGGCAAGACCCGCAACACTGGCCGGGTCTAAGTTGCCAGACCACTGGATAACAGAGTGGCCCAGAGTATCGATGCCTCGACGCCCAGCTCGACCAGTTAGTTGGGTGTACTCCCCCGGCGTAATCTGCACTCTAGATTCACCGTTGAACTTATCCAATCTCTCGAGCACAACTGTTCTAGCTGGCATGTTAATTCCTAGCGCTAGAGTCTCGGTCGCAAACACCACACGCACTAGCTTTCGCAAAAAAAGCTCCTCAACCACCTCTTTGAACGCGGGCAGCATGCCAGCGTGGTGCGCAGCAACGCCCCGCTCTAGTCCACTGAGCCACTCGAAGTAGCCAAGAGTCGCCAAGTCCTCGTCTGCAATCGAGGCGGTCTTTTCCTCAACGATATATCGAATCTCGGCTTGTTCCTCCCGCGTGGTGAGTCTTACTCCCCACTGATGACAGGCACGTACCGCGGCGTCGCACCCAACTCTGGAGAAGATGAAGAATATTGCTGGAAGCAGATCATTGTCTTCCAGGATTTCAACGACTTCTGGTTTGGAAACTTTTGGAATTCTCGAGAATCTCTTGTCAAGCTCGCCTTTAGGCTTCTTACCTTTGGTGTATTTCCCAATTGGAATACGAAGTTTGGCAGAGTGCTTCTGGACCAGCTCGGCGTTAACTCTCTGGTTTTTGGACCCGGCCGCAAAGAGTTCCATAAGCTCGTCACCAAACAACACGTGCTGATCCAGTGGAACAGGTCGAATTTCAGAAACCACAATTTCAGTGTCGCCGCGTACCTCTTCGAGCCAGGCCCCAAATTCTTCAGCGTTGGAAACTGTTGCGCTAAGTGATACCAACTTCACATCCTTGGGAAGGTGCAAAATGACTTCTTCCCAGACCGCGCCACGGAACCGGTCTGCCAGGTAATGAACCTCATCCATAACCACGTAGCCAAGCTCAATGAGTGAATCGGAATTTGCATAAATCATGTTTCTAAGAACTTCGGTTGTCATCACCACAATCTGGGCTTCGGAGTTAGTGTTGGTATCTCCAGTTAGTAGGCCTACTCGATCGGCGCCATAACGAGACACTAGTTCAGCGAATTTCTGGTTGCTTAGGGCCTTTATTGGCGTAGTGTAAAAAACTTTCTGATTCTTCTCAAGGCCCAGGTGAATAGCGAATTCACCCACAATGGTCTTACCTGCGCCGGTAGGAGCAGCCACAAGCACCCCCTTGCCTTTGGCCAGCGCCTGACAGGCTTGCTCCTGAAATGGATCAAGAGAAAATTCCAATAACTCCAGAAAAGAGTTGTAGCTTGGAGTGGACTGCTTGACTTTCGCTCTTGCGTAACGCTCAGCTGCACTGAGCTTTTCATCCGCCATCTCAGCTACTCAGTAGCTTGCGGCAGGTCTTGATCAAATGAGGCAAGCTTCTTGGCAACTCTTTTGTCGTTGATTTGTGCAACTCCAGCAGCAAGGAAGTAAAGAAGCAGCAGAGGAATCATGAGCAAAAACATTGCCATCGGTTCTGCTGCCGGTGTTGCAATGGCTCCAACCACGGCTGAGACAAATACCGCAAGACGCCATGATTTGATGATGTTCTCGGCGGTAATAACGCCTGCAAAATTCAACATCACCAGTACCACAGGTAGCACAAATGCCAGGCCGAAGACCAGCAAAATGCGAGTCGTGAACAAAATGTATTCACTAGCATTGATTACGTTAGCTGCCCCGTCCGGAGTGAAGCCGACCAGCACCGTGACAAATGCTGGAAGTGAGTTCCAGGCTAAAGCGGTGCCTGCGGCAAACAACGGCACTGCCGTAAAAACGAAACCTATTGTGTAGCGCTTCTCTCTTTGCCTTAGTCCTGGGGTGATGAAGGCCCAGAGGTTGAAGAGCCAGACCGGAGAGGCCATCAGGACTCCCAGGAAAATCGAGACTTGGAGCCGCACGTCAAACGCCGACACCACAGTCGGAAAGTTGATAGTGGCATTACCGCCAGGCTCGTTTGCCAGCTCAACAATTGGGCGTTGCAACTGTTCGAAAACAAAATCGAACATGAACCAGCCGGCTACTGACCCTCCAAGAATAAACAAGGCAGACCAAAATAACCGATTGCGTAGCTCCTTGAGATGCCCCGAAAGGCTCATTTTGGCGTCGGGGTTTTTCTTCCTTGCCACTTACTTGTCTGCGGGGATTTCGCCCTCGGCTGGCTTGTCAGCTGGTTTAGCGTCGTCAGTTGACTTGATTTCTTTGCGGAATACGCGCATCGATTGAGCCAAGGACTTTGCAAGACCGGGAAGTTTTGGTCCTCCCCACAGAAGCAGCACAATTGCCAGAATAATGATCCATTCCCAGCCCTGAAGACGCATTTGTTTTCCTATCTCTTGCTAAAAAACTCTAGACCTAAGCCTACGGCTTCGTTCACGCTTTAGCTTCCTGGCCTGGCGCTTCAGCTCCAGACGCCTTGCGAAGTGCAGAGCTGGGTCATCCCCTAATGAACCAGATATACGCTCAATTTCAGGAGCTTTGGCACTCGCATCCGCAAGCTTGGCAACTAGATCCTGCCACGTCTTTGCAAGTGGACCTAGCTTGATTACCTTACGAATCAAAAACACGAAGGACCCGATCAGCATTCCCAACGCAAATAGTCCCGCAAATAGCCACTCCATAGCTTTAAATCTACTCGGCCAAAGCTTGCTCGGGGCTTCTACCCAGTGCCGAAAGAGCAAACTCCCTAACGGCCTGCCTAGCAACAGCGGGTGCCAGCACCCGAACTTTTCCACTATAGCGAGCCACTATCCGGCCGAGGTTGTCCAGTTGGCCGATGGAAATTTTGACTTGGACGCTCTTGTTGCCAGAAATGTAATGTTCGGGCTTGAAGTCAGCTATTAGCGAGAAAGCCTCGGGGTCAACTTCGAAAAGAACCTCAGTATCCGTGTCTCCGACTTGGTAGAGACCCTCCTCTGACCTTGAAGTCAATTCTCGAGTGCTGAACTGATTTGACAATTCAATCTCCCTCATGCGATCTAGCCGGAAAACACGCTCCTCCTGATTGGTCAGGCAAAATCCCTTAAGGAACCAATTGGACTCCCTCGACTCAAGTCGGCCCGGCTCGATTTCACGCTCAGTGACTTCGCCAGCGGAGTTTCTATACGAGCACCTGATAATTCTTTGCTCTGCAACAGCCTGCCGGACAATCGCAAGGTCAGCGTCATCACGATTCGGCTGAACCATAAAAGGTAGCTGTTGCTGTCCGGCAGCCGCGATACCCAAAATTGAAAGCAGCGCATCTATCTCCTGCCGGTCGGATGAATCCATCAGCTCGAGAAGCAAAGCTAATCCGCTTGCAATAGCCGCCGCCTGTCTAGTTGAGAGCCTCGGTGCGGACTCAAGCGTTGGAGCGAAACTCAAATCTAGAATCCCATCTTCGAGTAGATCGTAGTCAAGAAAAAACAATTCATCCGGCCGATACATACCCACGCCCGACAGTGAAATAGTCACCACGGCCGATCGAATCTCCTTCTCGGAAACATCGAAATGTTTGGCAACTTCCTCAATTCTTTGTTGACGATGAGTAATCAGGTAACCAGTTAGTGCCAACATGAAGTTATAGCGGTCTGTTCCGCTGAGACTTGAACTCCTAGGCATGGGCGTCACAAACTCTCTCAAGGTTGTAATTAATCAGCTCAATCAGAGATGAAGGCGAAATAACTTCAATCTCGTCCACAAATTCCATGAGCTCTTCGGCGAGTAAGTGTAGGTCCATGTAGTTGATGTTGAATTCGGTTTGTCCGGATGATAGGTCGAAGTGAAACCAGGCCGCACTACTTGGCTCGACTCTGATGATAGCCACTTGCGTGCTTTTGTGCCGCTCAAGCTCGGTCAACGCCTTGTTCACTTCTCCGTTGACAGGAGGATCAAAACTTACGTCTTGGATGTCAATTTCGGAAATCACTCGCCGCAGCAAGAAGTTTCTCGGCTCGTCGCGGTCTAAATCAAATCCGATCAGTAGCCACTGGCCACCAATGTTTTGAAGCGACCACGGCTCTATGTTCCGAACCGTTGGCTGAGTCTCACCAGGCTTTAGGTAATCGAACGACACTCTTGACCCAGACTCGATGGCGGTTGATAGCGGAAGGAAAGCTGGATCGTGGGTTCGGATTCTTGGTGCGATGCCTATAAAACTGCTGGCACTCGAAGTTTCTCCCATTGCACGAATCCGATGAAGAGCTCGGTTGGCGTCAGCTGATAGCGAGGCTTTCGCCCAGACTTGGGCCGCCAAATTCAAAAGTGCCACCTGTTTGGCATTTAGATTGACGCCTTTTGGCCAAGCAAAATCCTCGTTAGCAATCAAGTAGCGATACTCCTGGTTGTCCTCCATAGCTTCTTTGGGAATAAACGATCGCCATGCGATTCCAGCCTCGGTCAGCAATACTTTGTCCCGCTCGAACATTCGATTCAATGCGGAGTTGTCCTCACCTGACCTAAAGCTTTCTTTGTATCCCTGAACAGTTGCAAAAATCTCGGCCTTAGAAAGTCCGTTGCTCGAAACCAGCAGCGCGCAGGTGAGATTGAACAACCTCTCAGAAAGATCTATGCGCTCAGGCATAAATTAGTCGCTGGTTCCCAAAATGTCGATTACGAAAACCAACGTGGCATTAGGTGGAATCGAGCCGGACCCAGCCTCACCGTAGCCCAACTGCGGAGGGATAATTGCAATCACTTGGGAGCCAACCGGCTGGCCTACGACAGCCTGCAAGAATCCATCAATCAGCCCACCATCTTGCATTTGGAATTGTGCCGGCTGACCCTTTCCCCAGCTGGAGTCAAATTGTTCTGCACCATCCCATAGAAAACCGCTGTAGTGCATAGTGACTAGCTGACCCTTCTTCACAGGTGCGCCATCACCGCGAATTAGTTGAGCAATCTTCAGCTCGGTAGGAGCGGCAGTGTTGGGAATGGTGATTCCTGGTACGCCATCAGATGTCTTGACAACAGCTGGGAAACCTGCCTCTGGAGCCACAGTGCTTCCGGTAGCTTTTTCTAGGAAGACTTTACGAAGATCAAAAACAAAGACTACGCCGTCGGTGGGGCCTACGCCTAGCGAAGGTATGCCTTCCCCGCCGTGTGCATCAGCCGGTGGGATAACTGCAACTACTCGCGAGCCTTCTCTGGCGCCAGCCAGAGCGGCGCAGAAGTTTGGTACTTGACTAGGCCCAAAAAATGCCGTGGCAGCTTGACCGCCATCAAACTGCGATTGCTGGATCAATTCCCCGGTTCCGCCGTTGTATCCTGCGAACTCGAATTCCACCAGGTTCCGACCGGTGAAAACAGGTCCGTCGCCCTTGACAATTACGGCGCTCTGAACTGACTCGGAGGTTAGAGGTGATGGAAATGTGACGGTGGGTATCTCCCCAAAGTTTCCAGATACCGAAACGGCTTTAACTTGATCCCCGGTGGTCAATTCCTCGCAAGCAAGATCGCTTACTGGGGCGCAACCTGCCAGGGTCGCTGTCAATAGGAGTCCGGCAAGGGCGAGGGCAGATTTTCTCAAGGGCACATTCTTTCTTTGGGGGTGAAGTTGACTTAAGTTTAGTTGCCCTTTGACAAGCTTCGGCAAAATGCTAGGAGTTTGCCTTGCGAACCGTTTTCCTGAGCTTCTTTTCCGACACTTTTCGCTCACCAAGACCCTCCGGATTCCAGGCTTTGATGTCAGCCTCCGTATACTCGGTTGATTTAATCTTGATTTTGAATTGCGGCAATACCGCGCCTGGAGCTAGCCTTCTGGCTGTCAAAAGAAAGCCCGTGTGTCCAATCATTCGGTGCTCAGGCCTCACGGCAAGCCCTTGCAGATGCCAAGGCCGAACCAATGATTCAAAGCTCTCTGGCTCCGTGAAAAGTCTTGTGGCCCGAAGGTCTTCTGCTATACGAGACAGCTGCGTGACCGTTGCTACATACACAACCACTAATCCTCCAGGAGCCAAAACCTCAGCGCACGCCTCAATGCACTCCCAAGGTGCGAGCATGTCAAGAACAACTCGATCGACACTTTGTGGTTTGAGTTTCTTTGTGAGTTGCTCTTGGAGGTCACCCAAGTGAATCCTCCAATTCTTTGGGTTGGATCCGGTTTGGCTCCTTACATTCCCGGCAGCAATCTCGGCAAACTCTGGCCGCCTTTCGAAAGAGTGAAGTTGCCCCTCGCTACCTATCGCCCGCAGTAGGTACATACTAAGAGCCCCTGAGCCAACGCCCGCTTCCACTACTGTTGCGCCGGGGAAAATATCGCCTGAAACAAGAATCTGCGCTGCATCCTTCGGGTAGATAATTGCCGCACCTCTGGGCATTGAAAGTACAAAATCATTTAGCAGAGGCTTCAGCGCAAGGTATTCAACACCGTTTTGGTTTGTCACGATTGAAGCGTCCGGTTTTCCAATTATTGCGTCGTGTTTTAAATCGCCACGATGAGTTCCGAATGCAGCTCCCTTGACCAGAGTGATCGTATTTAGTCTTCCCTTGGGGCCCGTGAGCTGAACCTTATCCCCGACTTTGAAAGTTGTGCTTCCTTTACTCACTTGAAAAGCCCCTTGAGGTCTGAAATTGTCACGCCTTCTAGAGTCGGCCAAAGAATACGACCGGGTTCGGCTGGAATCTCGACGATGTTTTGAACGCCAACGGCTTTTGTTCCGGCAGCCTCGGCTGAGCGAAGTCCGGATATAGAGTCTTCAAATGCCACGCAGTCCTGCGCCCTAACATTCAGTAGCTCCGCCGCCTTCAGGTAGGCCTCTGGATGGGGCTTGCCGTGAAGCACGTCGTCACCGGCAACAATGACGTCGAAGGCGTCAAAGCCAATGGCGTCAACAACTTGTTGAGCCATTCGGCGCATGGACATCGTGACAAGGGCAGTCTTCACATTTTTTTTGCGTAACAGCATCAGAAGCTCTTTCGCTCCTGGGCGCCAAAGAATCTCCTGCCTAAGTTGAGCGGAGACCTCGTCCGTCAGATGTTGAATGATTTCCTCAGGAGCAAGGTCTGAGCCGACTTTGTCCTTGATGATCTTTGAGGAATCGTAGAGCGACATGCCGACCAGACTCAGGCCATCTTGCTCTGTCCAGTTACTGTTATTTGCACTGGCAAAGGCCCCCTCACTTTTCATCCAATAAGGCTCGGAGTCAATTAGAGTGCCATCCATGTCCCAAAGCACGGCGGCCGGAAGTTGCATAAAAATCATGATGGTTGAAGTCTAGCTTTGCGATTAAGGCCTAAAGTTGAGTACAGGTAGTTGACACGAGCTAAGGGCCGGATTTATAGAATTGACCAGCGGGGACAGCATTTTTGGCGGTCGAGTGCTAATTTGTGCATTCGAAGGCTGGAACGACGCAGCCGAGTCAGCTAGCTTGGCAGCCAAAGTGGTGAGTGAATCTTTGCAGTGTCAGGTTGCTGCTGAAGTCGACGCCGAGGATTACTACGACTTTCAGTTCACAAGACCCTCAGTGTCATTTGACGAACAAGGCGACCGCGAACTCTCCTGGCCGGGAACTACTCTCATGATTTCGACCGATAAAGACCCTGCTCTTTCGAGGTTTAGCGTTTTGATCGGCACCGAGCCAGCCAGAAGGTGGAAGTCCTTCACAGCTGAGATTCTGGAAATGATTGAAGATCGTGAAATTGACGCTGTCATCTTCTTGGGTGGAATGTTGGCAGACACCCCACACACCAGGCCAATCACCGTTAGCGCAACTAGTCAGAATGAAAGGGTTAGGACAGCTCTAAACGTTGATCGCAGTAGCTACGAAGGTCCCGTGGGAATATTGTCGGTGCTGGCAGTAGCACTTGAGGACATCGGTATACCTACCTTGGCTCTCTGGGCAGCTGTACCTCATTACGTACATAACTCCCCCTCACCTAAGGCGACCCTTGCTCTCATGGCAGAGCTTCAAAAGATGCTTGGGGTTAGCTTTAGTCAGGGCGATCTTGCCGATCAAGCTTTTGAATGGGAACGTGGTATCGATGAGATTGCAGAGAACGACGATGAAATGGCAGGATACATCGAGCAGCTCGAAAAAAACCGCGATGAGTTTGAGTCAGAAGCCGCCTCTGGTGACGCAATTGCTAGAGAACTTGAGAAGTTCCTTCAATCTGAAGAAAAGCCTCCTGAGGCCTAGGCCACTATTAATCCAGTTGAAAGCATCAAGATCAACCAACTTCCAACGGCAACTCGCCAAATCACGAACGGTAAGAAGGATCCCTTTTGCAGGTACTTCAATAAGAAATGAATCACACTAAGTCCAACTACTCCAGAAACTGCTGTGGCCAGAATTGTTGCAAACATAAAGTCAAGGTTTAGATCCTTTGCGGAAGAAAGAAATTGAAATAATCCCGAACCTAGAACCGCTGGGATAGCAAGCAAAAAACTATAACGGGCAGCTGCTTGTCTGGTGTATCCAAGCAAAAGCCCAACAGTTATAGTTCCCCCGGATCTAGAAACACCAGGCACAAGTGCCAGAGCTTGTCCTAATCCAAACAAGATGCCATGCGAGAGATTCAAATCATCAATCGGCCTGGTCTTTTTTCCAACAGCATCTGCGATGCCAAGCAGCACACCAAAACCAATAAGCGTGTAGGCAATTACCCAGAGGCTTCTAACTTCATTTTCAATTAGGTCTCGGAACAACAGGCCCAGCAACACCACTGGAACAGTTCCTAGGATAATAAGCCACCCCAGTTTGGTGTCTGAAGACATTAATTTTCTAGGTCTTGCTGCCCATTTGATCCAAGATGATCCGATACGCAAGATGTCCTTGGCAAAGTAGCCAACTACTGCAATCTCGGTACCAATTTGGATGGTAGCGATGAAAGCTGTGAGCTGTGGTTTAGAAAGTGAAGTCAGATTCATTAGTTGTTGAGCTATTTGGACGTGTGCTGAAGAAGAAATCGGCAGAAACTCCGTAAGCCCCTGAACCACTCCAAGAATTAATGCTTCAAAAAAACTCACTGATCGTCTTCAGCCAATGCGAAAGGAAGAAATTCCCCGTGCTCAGTGCTTAGCGCCTCTTCGTAATTTAGAAACGCATCCTCAAGCTGGTAGTAGGCCTGCTCAACACTTGAGTCCTCATCCCCACGCTTAGAACTGACTGCTTCGAAGTGCTTTTCAAAGGAAGCAATTAGCTGTGTCAGCGCATTTCTAGGATCAGTAGCCATAATGCAAAACTACCCGCAATCTGCCATTGTTCCAAGCACCTAGCGCAGACTTGCTGGATGGGCCGTGATAGCATCAAAAACTGCAGCAAAGGAAGTCACGTCCGGGTGGCGGAATGGTAGACGCGCTAGCTTGAGGTGCTAGTCCTCGCAAGGGGGTAGGGGTTCAAGTCCCCTTTCGGACACAAGAACAGCTGGCTAGATCCCTAGAACAGCTTTGGCAATCAAGAAATAGATAACCAATCCGGTGGCATCGACAAATGTCGTGATGAATGGATTTGAAAATACTGCTGGGTCAGCCTTTAGCGCCAAGCCAACAAGCGGCATAACACCCCCAACCGTGGCGGCAACAGAGCAAATTGCAAACAGTGTCAGACCAATTACCAGCCCAATTTCAACACCGAATACCAGGCTCGTCAGGCCAAATGCAATCAAGCCAAGCAGCAAACCAAGGAGCACGCCAACTCTTAGCTCACGATAGAGAACTTGCCAAATGTCTTTAGCTCTAACATCCTGCAGTGCCAGCGCACGCGTCACTGTTGTAGCCGCCTGATTACCCGTGTTTCCACCAAGCCCAATCAGTAGTGGGATAAACAGGGTCAAAACCACCATTTCCTTAAGCGCTGATTCGAATACCCCAAGAACAGACACCGTGAAAGTAGCTCCAAAGGCCAGCACGAGTAGCCAAATCACACGAGAGCGGACAATCGAGAATACCGGAGTAGATAGATAAGGACGCCGAAGCGGTTCCGCTCCACCGGAACGGGCGGCATCTTCGGATTCCTCTTCTTCGAGAATGCGCAAGGCATCATCAACTGTGAGTATTCCTACCAGACGCTTTTCATTATCGACAACGGGCAGCGCCAGAACTTTAAGATCAGCACAAACGCGAGCGGCAAATTCCTCATCATCACCAGCATTTACCGAATGTGGCTGCTGCATCACTTTTGAAACCCGACTTCGGGCTGGTGCCTTCATCAGGTCCCTCAGGCTTACCACTCCCACTAGCTGTCTAGAAGAACCAATAACGGGCAGAGTGTAGATAGTTTCGGCGTCTTGGAGCTTGCCCTTAACTTTCGTCATTGCCTGAGAAACGGTGTCAGAGTCTTTCACGGCTATGTATTCGGGACTCATGCGTCTGCCGATAGATCCTTGTGAATAGCCCAAGATTTCACTTGTAAGACTTCGCTCCTTCGCGGACAGCCCGGTGAGAAGTAGCTGTGCGACGCTGGCGGGTAGCTCATCGAGCAATCCAACCCGGTCATCCGGGTCTAGTTTGGCAAAGATGGCTGAGACCTCAGTCGAGCTGAGCTCTTCGAGAATTTCACTTTGCAGCGAGGTGGCTAGCGACTCGAATACCTCAAGCGCCAAATCCTTAGACAGCACTCGGAAAACAATTGCTCGCTCCATAACATCAAGTCGTTCAATGACCGAGACTATTCGTGCCGCTTTTAATTTCTTGACTTGTTTTGCAAGAGAAGCCAGATCCGAGTCTTCCAGCGCCTGCTCTATGAATGTGTCCGGTTCGTCGAAGTCATAGAGCTCATCACTGGACATTAGTGGCTCCTTTGTTCGAAGAGATTTATTGGTCTATCCAACAGTAAGCCATGGTCGCAAGCTAGCGCCTTACCGAATCAACCAACTCAGCCACTATGCGACTGGATCCTGCTAATACAATGTGCTCAAGATTGCGCTTGGCTCCAGGTTTACCCACCAACTCCCCCGACTGGTTATAGCCGCCAATTTGGGATCCGACGTATCTTTTAAAGTCAAAGTCCAATATCTCTACGGCTCCAAATTTGGCGCACATGTCCGTTAGTTCGCGCCTGGATAGCCAGGACTCGTTGTTGTAGCTGAGCACGAGAGTCTCAGTCTTCAGGTTGGTGATCAGTTGTCCCAGAGCAGCGGGCATGGTCAACTTGGAATTGAATTGACTCTTGTTTTCAGCATCTCTGGTATCTAGGCGCTTATTCGCTATTCCGTATGTTTCTGGGGAATCCCATCTAACCAAAGTCTCCCATATGTGATAGTTGCCAAAGTATCTGTGTTGATTGTATGGAGGGTCGAGATAAGCAAGCTCTACTGCCGGAAGTGATTCAATGGCCGAGTTGGCGTCTGCTCTGAGTGACTTACCGCTTCCAGGCATTAGCTCTGGAACCTTTAGTTCAAGGTCTGCAGAACTTCTTCTCGACCAGCTTTTTAAGTAAGCCATCTGGACGCCAGTTGTTGAGTCAATCTTGTCAGCCGCAACAAGAAGACTCGCAAGTAATGGAAAGTAGAGCCAACTTTGCCTGTAGTCGGATTCGATAACAGCGCGAATCGAGTCGATGCGCTCACCGTTTTTGGGCTGGAAGTATCGAGCCTGCTCACAAAAAGCTTTGGTGAAATAACCAGCGCTGCCGCGAAGGTTATTCAGCCGGGTAACAGCCTCCTCGAGTTCAACTAAATTGACAGTGCTTGCATCTAATTCAATCCAAGTCTTAGCAAAGACCTCGGAGTAGCTAGCGGTATCAACCGCAGTTACATGCATAGATTGCTGCTTCAAGGCTTGTGCCACTCGAGTCGTTCCAGTGAATAGATCCAAGGCGGTTCTGGCTTGAGTTGTTCTGAATAGTGTCTCCAACACCGGCATAAGAGAGCGCTTCGACCCAAGATACTTAATCACCGCGGCTCACCTAACTTAGACTTAGAACAATGTCCACCATTGACCCCAACCCACCGACCTTATCTGAGGCCGCTCGATTTGGCCTGGATTACGCGCGTGAGCAACTGTCCGGTAAGTCCATTGTTGTTCTAACCGGGGCGGGAGTGTCAACAGAATCGGGCATCCCAGATTATCGCGGCGAAGGGAAGACCGAACGACACCCCATGACCTTCGACATTTTTATGGGTACCGAGCAAGCGCGAAAGAGGTACTGGGCCCGAAGCTATGTTGGCTGGTCGGTGATGGCTAAGGCCAAACCCAACCCAAGCCATTACACCTTGGCCCAAGCAGAGAGCCAGGGTCGAGTGACACACCTAATCACCCAGAATGTGGACTCCCTGCATCAACAAGCCGGTTCTAGGAAGGTCACCGATCTTCATGGTCGACTTGACCAAGTTATCTGCATGGCGTGTCAGGTTAGTCTCAATCGACTAGACATGGACACACTAATTGAAGGACTGAACCCCGGAATTCGAAAGGACCTATCGGTGGAGTTCTCGCCTGACGGCGACGCCGAAATTGAAGCAACCGAGAGCTTTCAGATTCCAGGATGTCCGAAATGTTCAGGGATACTCAAGCCCAACGTTGTGTTCTTCGGTGAGAACGTCCCCGCTAGCAGGGTCGCATCCACAATGGAAGAGCTCGAACGAGCAGATGCACTTCTTGTTGCAGGCAGCTCGCTCGCAGTTAACAGCGGAATGCGCTTTGCAAGAGCAGCCAATAAGGCCGGCAAGCCAATTGTGATAGTAAACATAGGTCCAACAAAAGCTGATGAGATTGCAGTTGCGAAAATTGAGGCGCCAACTTCTATAGCCTTAGCGGGGCTACTAATTGACTGAGACTTCGTTTGGGCTTCTTCGCCACGGTCAAACTGATTGGAACATAACTTTCCTTCTTCAGGGGGTGACTGACATCCCCATGAACGCCACCGGTTTCGAGCAAGTAAAACTTGCTGCCCAAGCAATAAGACTGCAGGACTGGGATGTTGTCCTAACCTCACCCCTGATTCGCGCAAGGCAAACCGCCGACATTCTTCTTGACGCTGTTGGATTTAGTGAAGTAGTAGAAGAAGGTCTACTCATTGAAAGATCATTTGGAGAAGCCGAGGGTCTCTCGTATGAGCAATGGCGAGCGAAGTACGCAAACCTTGACGATATCCCAGGCGGAGAAAGCAGGAGTGAACTGGCCTCTCGAGCGCAGCAGCTACTTGATCTCGTGGCTGGGAAATACTCGGGTAAAAGAGTCCTTGCAGTTTCTCACGGAGCACTAATTCGAAACCTGCTCGCGATAGCTAGCAAGAATGAACTGCCAAGAGACGGGGAGAGACTGGGCAACGCGTCTTTGAATACTTTTGTTCACCACGCTAGTGACTGGCGCGTTATCGATTACCAACTAGATCCCTTGCAGCCCTAAAGCGTCTCCAATGCCTCAAGCAACTTCTGCGCGGAGTTGTCCCAGTTAAAGAATTTCCCTCGTGCTCCCGAGTCTTTGCTAAGTCGGTTCCAGGTCTCAGGTTCTGAAAGCTCCTTGACCCGAGATGCAAAATCGTCTGGATTGCTTGGGTCAAAAAACAGCGCTGCCTCGCCGGCGATCTCATGGAATATTTGTATGTCTGACAACACCAGTGGAACTGAATGAGTCATCGCTTCCACTAACGGAATGCCAAAGCCCTCGTCCTTGGAAGCGGACACAAGTGCGAAGGCTGAATTCAAAATCTCGGAGTACTGCTCATCGGATACTCCGTTTTTGAAAACAAGACGGTTAGCGGCGCCTCTGGCCACTTCCAACAAGGAGGTTCTTGCTTTATCGGAAATCGCGCTCAAAAGTATTAGTTGAAATTCCGGAAGCCTTTCCATGCTCGCCGCTAGGGTCTCAACGTTTTTGTATTCCATGAAACTTCCCATGTACACAAGTGTTTTGCGCAAGCTCGGAGAAGTTTCAGGAGAATTTGTTGGGAAAGTAGTCCTCGGGTCTGGGGCGTTGTAAACCACATACACGGGTTTGTTAGTGAGTCGATTAGCAATAATGAGCTCCCGACTGGTATTTGAGACGGTCGCAACGGCGTCAGCGCGGTTCAGCAGAATCCTTGCAACCCAGAAATTCAGATGATAAAGGCGCCAGGCAATTCGAATCATAATTGGAAGGGTGTTGGGCGCCTTTGGATATTTGTAGTAGATCAAATCATGCAGGGTCAATATCAGCTTGTATTTTCTTCCAAGTGAACCCATTGTTTGCATAGGAGAGAACACGTGGGTTGCTCCGGCCCTGTTTAGTGTCCTGCTAACAAAAAGCTCCTTCGTGGCATCGGTTGGGTAGTTGGCCTCCAAGAACTTAGTCCCTTCAGGCAGCCACTTGAGTTGTTCTTGATTGCAAATTAATGCCGTGACGTCAGTTTTCCTCGCAACCGCGGAAAACAATTCACTAGAAAATCTGGAGATACCATCGTGGTGCTCGATTTTTAAAAATCTGCAATCAAATATCAACTTCATGCGAGCCCTTTTATGAATTGGGTGATGAATTCGGCAGCCTGGTCAGGCGCCTCGTAGTGGACAAGGTGACCCACGTCTTGAATTTCACGCAGTACGGCGTTTGGATATAGCTTTGCAACCCGACGCTGGGTATCGATGACGGTGATGTCGTCCAAGGCGGCGGCAACAATTAGTACCGGTGATGCAATTCCTCCCGCCAGCTGCGATAAATCAGTTGAAATTGATGCGTTATAGCCGTCAGACGCAACTTTTACCGACGCAAAGTCACTGAAATTTTCAAGGTGTTGGTTGTGTATCCAACGCCGCAGCTTTCTATCCCTTGATTTGGCCATGACAACACTCATCACCATCACGGCCATTTTGTTTCGCAGCAGCCACTCACCAACAAATTTTGGGGCAATGGCTGCCGCGTGATAGTAGATCTTGGTCAAGTTGGTGAGGGCTGCTTGCGGCCCCTCAAGAGCTGGGGCAGAAACCGGATTCACCAAAGAAACTGATGCGACTTGATATCTAGTCGCGTAGTGCCCCACAACAAGGGTTCCAAAGCTGTGACCCATTAGGTTGACACTGGCGTCCAGTCCCAGGGTCGAGACAAACTCGTGCAACCAGCTCGAGTAGGCGGAGACGGAGTGAGTTTCTGTAAGAGCTGCCGATTCACCAAAACCAGGTAGGTCGGGGATGATTACTCTAAAATCCGGCAGCCCTGCCGCTATGGCTTCAAGCCCGCGATGATTTCCTCGATAGCCGTGAACCATAATTACGGTTTTTGCATGTTCAGTGTTAGCGGGGTATTCGTAGTAGACAGTTTCTATACCCGAGACCATGAGACTATGCCTGAGTGCCCTTGAGTTGGATATTGCGGCAAGCTCTTTTGCGATCACGGGATAAGTCTAAGTTGGAAGCTTGTAACAACGCCGAGGCTAGCTACCAGAAACGGCCTGAAGCTGGCCTAGTCTTTGAGAGTGAACGAACAGATGAGTTTTGACTTTGTTGAACGTCCGGACTGGTCGCGAAAACTGGCTGTATTCGACCTAGAAACAACCGGGCTGGACTTGCGGGAAGCACGTATTGTCACGGCCTGTGCGCTTGAAATAGACGAAAATGGCCAGGTAGTTGGTAAGAACCTAGAGTGGCTGGCGGATCCTGGAATTGAGATTCCTGAGGCGGCATCTAACGTTCACGGGGTCACTACCGATATTGCGAGAGTAAATGGTAGACCGGCTAATGAAGTTATCGCAGAGCTGCTAGATACCCTGTCTGGCTTTTTGGCAAGAGGCATTCCGGTAGTTGCTTACAATGCTCCCTACGATTTCTCGATTCTTCACTTCGAAGCATTGCGCTACGGCCTGAATCCAATAATTGATCCAAAGCCCGTTATTGACCCTTTAGTGCTTGATAAATTCGTTGATACCTATAGATCTGGAAAGAGAACTCTTGAAGTTGCCGCCAGAACATACGGCGTAAGGCTTGATGATGCCCACAATGCTACTGCCGATGCAGTAGCCGCCGGTCGCGTAGCTCAAGCAATTGCAAAAAAGTATGCCGGGAAGCTGCCTGACAACGTGTTGGCTCTGCATGATGCACAGATTGAGTGGAGCGAGCGTCAAGACGCTTCGTATGAGAAATTTAGAAGAGGAACTAGCCCAGATTTTACTGTCCAGCGAGGCTGGCCTGTAAAGCTTTAGGCTCCGAAGTTTTTGTAGCGGGCGTTAAAGCGCTCGACACGACCTGCAGCATCCATGATTCTTTGCTTGCCGGTATAGAACGGGTGCGACGCGGAGGAAATTTCAACGTCAAATACTGGGTACTCTTGGCCGTCTTCCCACTTAACAGTCTTGTTGCTCGTCAAAGTCGAGCGAGTTAGAAAGCTCTCACCGGATGCTAAATCGCGAAAGACGACAGCCTGGTAGCTCGGGTGAATTTCTGACTTCATGATCGGATACTTCCTTGAAATTGACTTGGGAGCCTGAATCGGCAACTTCCCCACTATACCAGAGCTAAGTGGCAAAAACTAGGCACTACTTAAGGGCCCGAACACGATATCGATTGCCATCGTTTGATACTTCCAGCCCAAAACCAAAGGCGCCGGAGATCTTCTCCGATGTCAAAGTCGAGGCTATCTCCCCTGCGGCATAAACCTGTCCTCTCGACAGGATCAGGGCATGGGTAAAGCCAATAGGTATCTCTTCTATGTGGTGGGTGACCATCACTATCGCTGGTGCCGCAGGTGCAGAGGCGTACTGGCCCAGGACAGAGATTGTGTGCTCTCTGGCGCCCATATCTAGGCTGGCCACCGGTTCGTCCAGAAGAAGAAGCTCAGGATCAGGCATCACAGCTCTAGCAATTTGTGCCCGCTTTCTCTCCCCGTCGCTAAGAGTTCCAAATGGACGATCGGCAAGCTCCTCGAGCTGCCATTCGGCAAGAACCCTGCGGGCTCGTCTCTCGTCGACGTCCTCGTATTTTTCATTCCAACGACCCGTGACACCATAACTAGCTGTCATTACCGCATCCAGAACGGTTTCTGAGTTGGGGATGTGAGAGCTCATGGCGTTTGAAGCAAAGCCAATTCGCGTGCGAAGGTCAAATACGTTGACTTCCCCAAGAGTGGAGTCAAGCAATTTTGCGGTGCCAGTCGAGGGGTGAATCTGGGACGCAGCAACTCTGAGCAACGTGGTTTTACCAGCTCCATTTGGCCCAACTATTACCCAGCGTTGATTAGCGTAAACCTGCCAATCCACGTTGTTTAGAATGGACATTTGATCCCGAAGCACTGTGACGTTATTGAAATCTAAGACGAGACTCATAGTCCGAGCCTAGAGGATTACGCCAACTCACTTTGAAACGGCACAATAATCTGCGGCAAAATCAAACTCGTTATAGTCTTTGGGGTTTGAACGACCTACTGCCTGCCTCCGACCAACCATCCAACGCCCAGAAACCCAAGGGCATGGCAAACCTACGGCGATTGACCATCTGCTCTAACATCATCATTACGTAGACTCACCCGACGCTATTGAATTAGAGTCTTCTTCGAAGTTCCAGGAAAGAATCGGATAGACCTTGAGCGTATTAGTTGTCATGGATGTTGACTCAACTTTGATCCAACAGGAAGTCATCGAACTCTTGGCAGATCATGCTGGTCTCATGCCCGAAGTCAGAGCCATTACCGAGTTGGCTATGACTGGCGAGATCGACTTTCAGGAATCTCTTACGAAGCGAGTCAAGCTTCTCAAGGGTCTTCCCGTTGATGTCTTCTATGAAGTTCGCCAGAAAATTTCATTCACCACGGGAGCGCCGGAGTTGGTGGAGGCGGTGCATGCTTTGGGTGGAAGAATTGGCGCCGTAAGTGGAGGGTTCAGTCAAATTCTTGGAGGGCTTGCACATGAAGTTGGACTTGACTACTGGAAAGCAAACGAGTTGGAAGTAGAAGACGGTGAACTAACCGGAAGACTAATCGGCGAGATGATCGACGCTCAGGCGAAAGCCACTGCACTTAGACAATGGGCTGATGATTTTGGATTGGACATTGCTGACACTGTTGCAATAGGAGATGGTGCCAATGACATTCCCATGCTTCAGGCTGCAGGTCTTGCTGTGGCATTTCGCCCAAAGCAGGTACTAAGACAGTATGCCGACATAGTTATCGAAGAAAACTCCCTCGTGCCGCTAATTGAAAGGCTCCAGCTACGCTCCAGTTGAGTGGAGGCCACCGTCGACGTGAATCATTTCACCGGTGGTTGCTGGGAACCAGTCCGAAAGCAAGGCAATAATTCCTCGGGCAGCGGTTTCCGTGTTCGTTAGATCCCAACCAAGTGGTGCACGGTTAGTCCACAACTCTTCCATCGTTGCGAAGCCTGGAATTCCTTTTGCGGCTGTGGTTCGAAGTGGTCCTGCTGAAATCAAGTTAACACGAATGCCGTCCTTGCCCAAGTATCTGGCAAGGTACCTCGAGGTGGATTCGAAGGCCGCTTTAGCGACTCCCATCCAGTCATAGACGGGCCAAGAGACGGTGGCGTCGAAAGTTAACCCGACAACTGACGAAGGATTCTTAAGAACTGGCTTGGCAGCCATTGTTATGGACTTGAGTGAATATGCCGATACCTCCACTGCGGTTGAGACATCAGCCCACGGCGTTTCAAGAAAATTTCCACCTAAGGCCGTTTGTGGGGCAAAGGCGATCGCGTGGACAATCCCATCGATGGAATCGAAGTGCTCTTTGATGCGTCCAGAAAGTGCGGTTAAATCGTCTTCACTGGTGGCATCGAGTTCAATGACAGGTGCTGGCTTAGGCAGTCGTTCCGAAATCTTGGTCGTGATGGCAAGCATGCGACCAAACGAAGAAAGGATTACCTCAGCGCCTTGCTCTTGTGCAAGTTTTGCAACGGAGAACGCGATAGACGCCTCGGTTAGCACACCGGTGACTAAAATTCTTTTACCTTCTAGAATTCCCATTACTTAGCTTCCAATCTTTACTAGTTGATTCATTCTTTCAATCATCATCGTCAATGACCCATGCCGAGGCCACCATCAACTGGTATCACAGCACCAGTAATGTAGGAGGCATCATCGCTAGCTAGCCAAGCCACAACTTTAGCCACTTCGCTTGGAGCAGCAAACCGACCAGCAGGAATGCGTCCCAAATAGTCTTTTTGTTGGGCTTCAGTAAGGTCTGCCGTCATGTCGGTATCTATGAACCCAGGCGCCACAACGTTAGCCGTGATTCCGCGGCCCGCGAGTTCACGGCTAACTGATCTTGCCATCCCAACAAGTGCCGACTTGGAAGCGGAGTAATTTATCTGTCCTGGGGATCCCAAGAGGCCAACAACGCTTCCGATTAAAATAACGCGGCCAAAGCGTTGCTTAATCATGGACTTAGTTGCTCGCTTCAAAACGCGGAAAACGCCATTAAGGTTTGTGTTAATGACTTCTTCGAAATCCTCATCGCTCATACGAAGCAAAAGGGTGTCCTTGGTGATTCCAGCGTTGGCAACCAAGACCTCTATTGGACCAAGCTCCGACTCAACTTGTGCAATCGCTTCGTCTAGAGAGTCACCATCAAGAACGTCGGCCCTGACTGCTAGGGCTCCTTCTGGGCCTGTACCAGAGCGGATGGTTACAGCAACCTTATGACCTGCTGCAATGAACTCTTGAGCAATTGCATACCCAATGCCACGGTTTCCACCTGTGATTAGTGCGACTCTAGACTTGCTCATTGAATTGGCAGACCTTTCGGGAATAGCCACGCGGTTAGCTGGTTTGAACTAAAAGAAGTCTAGTCTTAGCCTTGAATTGTTCGTTAGCGACTCAGAAGGTGGCCTTGGAAAAAGCCCAGAACATCACAACTGTTGGTCAATCGCCGGAATTAGAGCGAAAAAGCCGAATGGTAAAGTACCTTATTGCGATGACTATCAGAGTCATTTGCATCGTTTCGGCAATATTTGTCGAGGGCTGGCTTATGTGGCTGTGCTTCGCTGGAGCGATTTTCCTTCCCTACTTTGCCGTTGTTATTGCCAATGCTCAAGTTGCAAGAACCGGGTCTCTGGATAAAGTCACTGTCGTTGCTAAACCTATAACAGTAGATCTTGGCGCGAACTTCAAGAAGCCCTAGGCCTTGTTTGATACTCAGTCCGGAAACGTCAAGTGTTCGCGCGCCGGATGCACCAAAACTGCTTCCAACGTTTTGGTTTGGGCAAACCCTAAGATTCACCACTCAGGCCGAACAAAGAATTGGCTATCGTGCGAAGAGCACCTGGAATACTTGCGGACCTACTTGGCGGATAGATCCTTCCTACTGGAAGTTAAACCCCTAGAGTGAGAGTTCTCAAAAATTCCTGGGTCCGCTGGGCCAGTTGGTTTGTAGCGGCTCTGCTTTTCGCAGCGGCCTGCTTTGGTTTGGCGAACTGGCAATTGGATCGAAGATCACAGGCGGTTGCCAAAGTCGAACGAATGGTGGATAACTACGAAAAACCGCCGATTGAATATGCCCCTCTCTCAAAAGCGTCTTTAGACGAAATCACTGCACTGGAGTGGTCACCCGTGGAAATCGTGGGGAGCTATTTAGCAAGCGAGGAATTACTCGTGCGAAACAGGCCAATTGCTGGCCAGCCTGGCTTTTTGCAGCTTGTCCCCTTTGAACTAGTTACAGGCGAGATCGTAATCGTCGAACGCGGCTGGATACCGGCGGATTCGGACCTCTCCCCTGCTTCAACGATGACTCCATCTACAGATCAAAAAACGGTGATCGCAAGAGTTAAACTCAGTGAACTCACTCCAAACCGTGATTCTCCAATCGGGTTTGCAACAAGCATTCACCTGAGCAGCTTAAAAGAAATCACCGCCATTGATTTGGAACAGAACTTTTACTTGAGACTGATGTCTGAAAGCCCCGCCGAAAATCAAACTCCACAGCCACTGGGGAGGCCACTGCTTGACGAGGGCAATCACCTAAGTTATGCGGTGCAGTGGATTCTGTTTGCCGCAATGGGCTTTCTCGCTCTGTTTTGGGCAATTCGACAAGAGCGTGAATATCGAAGGATTGAACTGGACTCCAGTTATCTTCCGAGGTCCCAAAGAAATCGTAAAGTCACCGACGGTGACATCGAAGACGACCTCCTGGATTCCGGACGCTAACTAAGAGAGATTAAGTCAGCGTACTCATCTGACCAATGATCTTCTGTGCCGTCAGGCAAAATCAGTACTCGCTCGGGGTTTAACGCAAGTACCGCACCCTCGTCGTGGGAAACCAAAACAACTGCTCCACTAAAGCTTGCAAGGGCATTCAATATCTCAGTCCTTGAAGCAGGATCGAGGTTGTTAGTGGGCTCGTCAAGGAGCAAGACGTTCGCTGAGGAAACAACCAGGGCCGCCAGAGCCAATCTGGTCTTTTCGCCGCCGCTTAGAACAGAAGCCTTCTTGTTCACGTCATCACCACTGAATAGAAATGATCCAAGAACTTTCCGCGCCTCAACATCCCCCAGGTGTGGTGCTGATTGTTGCATGTTCTCTAGAACTGTTCGATTGATGTCGAGGGTTTCGTGTTCTTGGGCGTAGTATCCAATTTTTAGTCCATGCCCTGGTTCAATCTGTCCAGTGTCAGGTGCGTCTATTCCAGCGAGTATGCGCAGGAGCGTGGTTTTTCCAGCCCCGTTTAGTCCAATAATCACAACCTTGGAACCTCGGTCAATAGCCAAATCCACTGCCGTGAATATCTCTAGTGAGCCATAACTTTTGCTAAGACCTGAAGCCATCAGAGGAGTCTTACCGCAAGGAGCAGGATCTGGGAATCTAATCTTCGCCACACGGTCCGTCTGACCAACCTCGTCCAAATCCGCAAGCAGACGGGCAGCTCTTTTAGCCATTTGTTGTGCGGCCACAGCTTTTGTCGCTTTTGCCCCAAACTTTGCTGCCTGCAGTGTTAGAGCGGCAGCTTTTTTCTCAGCATTTGAACGTTCGCGCTTTCTGCGTTCCTCATCTGATTCACGCTGCTTTAGGTATGCCCTCCACCCCATGTTGTAGATGTCAATCATTTGGCGATTAGCGTCTAGGTAAAACACCCGGTTCACCGTTGTCTCAACTAGATCAATGTCGTGGCTTATCACTATCAGACCTCCCTGATAGCTGCGCAGAAAATCTCTAAGCCAGACCACCGAGTCCGCGTCCAAGTGGTTGGTTGGCTCGTCAAGCAACATTGTTTCAGCGTTTGAGAACAAGATTCGGGCCAGTTCAACTCTTCTTCGCTGGCCGCCCGACAGTGTTTTGAGGGGTTGACTGAGAATTCGCTCTTCGATGCCAAGGTTGCTGGCGATAGCCGCCCCCTGGGCCTCTGAGGCATATCCCCCCGCGGCTTGGAAGCGCTCCTCAAGCTTTGAGTACCTTTTCATTGCAGCCGCACCGGCCTCTCCCGTGGCGGTGGCCATAACTTCAGTGGATTCAGTCATTTGCCTTAGCAAGTCCCCGAGACCCCTAGCGTTCAAAATGCGGTCGCGAGCAAGCTCCTCTGGATTGCCTGATCTCGGGTCTTGAGGCAGGTAGCCAATTTCACCGCTTCGGTCAACCTTTCCAGATGTTGGCTGACCATCGCCGGCCAGAATCTTGGTGAGGGTTGTTTTTCCCGCGCCATTGCGACCAACTAGTCCAATTTTGTCTCCGGCGGCGACTCGGAAATTAACCTCGCTCATGAGTGTCCTGGCACCAATGGTGATCTCTAGGTCCTTCACACTGAGCAAGAGAGTGATCCTTTGTTGGATGAAATGGCAAAAGCTTTAGTCTACAATCGTGAATAGCAAAGGACGGCTAACAAGAAGAAGAAGGTAAATCCAATGTCACTTCAGTTATCGACAAGAACTAACCTCATTGATCGGGTAGTTCCAAGATCTCTTATCACTGACATTGTTCTAGTTCTTGGGGGCGCCGCGCTAACAGCTGCTGCGGCTCAGGTGGCTATTCCGATGTGGCCGGTGCCAATTACCGGACAGACTTTTGCTGTTTTGTTGGTTGGGGCGGTACTAGGAGCTTCCCGCGGCGCTATTTCGATGGTGACATATTTTTTCATGGGTGCTGCCGGGCTTCCGGTTTTCACAGGCGCGGTCTCGGGGGTCAGTTTCGGTCCAACTTTTGGATACCTGGTTGGGTTCATTGCGGCGGCTGCAATTGTTGGCTGGCTAGCCAAATTGAATTGGCACCGAACCGTTTTTGGCGTTGTCGTGAGTTTTCTCCTTGGCAACGCTGTTATCTATTTGTTTGGTTTACCTTGGCTTGCTTTTGCACTTTCCAATTTAGGCCTTGCAAGCGACTTGCCTGCGGTGTTGTCTGCAGGTCTGATTCCATTCTTGATTGGCGACGCTATTAAGATGGTGCTCGCCGCGGCAGCCCTCCCGGCTGCTTGGAAATATCTCGGTTCTAAATAGAAAAACCGATTGCTCGCATTTGCTCGCGGCCATCGTCAGTGATGCGCTCTGGGCCCCAAGGCGGCATCCAAACCCAGTTGATTCGAAATGCTTCGACAACGCCATCAAGAGCTTCTGCGGTTTGTTCCTCTAATACATCAGTAAGGGGGCATCCAGCTGAAGTGAGAGTCATATTAATCAGTAATGACTCGTCTTCGTCAGCCATCTCCAGACCGTAGATCAATCCCAGATCAACGATGTTAACGCCGATTTCGGGGTCGATTACACCTTTAAGAGCCTCTTCGACTTTGTCGTAGAGGATCGGTTCTAGTTGTCTTGGCATCTTAGGCGTTTACGTACCTGTCATATCCGTCGGCTTCAAGTCTGTCAGCAAGCTCCGGGCCACCCTGTTCGGCAATCTTCCCAGCGACAAACACGTGAACGAAGTCTGGCTTGATATAGTTCAGAATTCGGGTGTAGTGAGTGATTAGCAGCACTCCCATGTTGTTCTCTTCCTTTATTCTGTTTACGCCCTCTGCGACCACGCGCAGTGCATCAACGTCCAGGCCCGAGTCAGTCTCATCAAGTACTGCGATCTTTGGTTTTAGAAGCTCCATCTGCAAAATCTCGTGGCGCTTTTTTTCTCCACCTGAGAACCCTTCATTAACGTTTCTCTCGGTGAACGCAGAATCCATCTTTAGCCCCTCCATTGCCGAGCGCACGTCAGCTACCCAGCCGCGAAGGGCGGG
>WLGB01000001.1 GCA_009703455.1 Actinomycetota bacterium | reverse complement strand
ATCCACTGCAGTTTTGGCAGTTCGCAGAAAGTTCGAAACACTCACTCCAGGGATCTCCACTGGGTACTGCATTGCCAAAAATAGTCCAGCGCGTGCTCGCTCATCGACTGACATCTCCAGCACGTTCTCGCCGTCGAGCAGAATCTCACCTTGAGTCACTTGATATTTCGGGTGACCAGCGATTGAGTAGGCAAGGGTCGACTTACCTGAGCCGTTTGGGCCCATAACTGCATGGGTCTCCCCGCTTTTTATCACAAGGTCAACTCCGCGCAGAATTTCTTTGGTGCCTTGCTCGGTCTCAACCGATACGTGTAGGTTCCTAATTTCCAGTGTCGCCATTTAATTACTCCGTGTCCTTGTCATATTCAATAAAAATTTCACCATTATCGATGAGCACTTCGTAAACCGCTACCGGTTCGTAGGCTGGAAGACTAAGTGGCTCGCCGGTGTCAAGTGAAAACTTTGCTCCATGAGCCCAGCACTCGATTGTCTCGTCATCGACGAAGCCTTCACTGAGCGAAATCTCGCCGTGCGAACATTTGTCAGCTATGGCCTTGAACTCACCTTTTTTGGTGTGCACTAGCGCAATAGCATCTTCCCCGATTTTTACGCGAAGCGCTTTGCCTGGTGCAACATCTTCGACTTTGCAAATCTTAATGGCCATCAGCTCGCGCTCCTCTCCAGCTCTAGTTCAATTGATTCAGCCAGCCTAAGCTCAAGTTCAGGAACACCAATTTGCTGAACTACTTCCATAAGAAATCCGCGGACCACAAGTCTTCTTGCCTCTAGTTCGGGTAAACCGCGAGCCTGGAGGTAAAAAAGCTGCTCATCGTCAAAGCGACCCGATGCGCTAGCGTGGCCGGCACCTTGTATCTGGCCGGTTTCGATCTCAAGATTTGGCACCGAGTCAGCTCTTGCACCGTCAGTCAACAGTAGATTCCGGTTTAGTTCATAAGTATCGGTACCTTCGGCCTCGGCTCGAATTAGTACGTCGCCCACCCAAACTGTGTGTGCATTTTTCCCCTGCAATGCGCCCTTGTAGGTAACTCTGGATTTGCAATTGGGGGTGGCGTGATCTACAAAGATTCGATGCTCGAGATATTGGCCAGCGTCGGCAAAGTACAGTCCATAAAGTGCGGCATCTCCACCGGCAGCTCCAAAATAGGCCGAAGGTGTCATGCGAACAACCGATCCACCTAGTGTCACCATGATGTGTTTAAGAGTCGAATTCTTCCCAAGCATCGCGTACTGAGCCCCGTTGTGTATCGAACCATCGTTCCAGTCCTGGATACTGACAACTGTAAGTTTTGCTTCATCTTCGAGAAAGAATTCAATGTTTTCTGACAAGGTAGCGTCGCCGCGGTGGTCGATAATCACAACTGCATCTGATCCTCGCTTGGCCTCCACAATCATGTGTAGAGCGGCAGGATCAGTATTGACTGATGTGATTGCAACACTACTCTGCGCTGAACCAATTACCGACCCAGGAATAGACACCAAATATGCGGCCTTTGCCGCTTCCCAGCCAGCGGCTGCGACTCGATCCTCCGGAAGGCCGGCGGCACCAAATAGCTTGTGTGTGGAGTCAATCCAGGAAACCTCAACACCCTCTGCGAGTTTTGCTTCAATGTCACCAGAGAACTCATCCAAACCAGGTTGATCAAGCCCACCAAGGCGATCAGCGGTTATGTATCTCCACTGCTCTTCCCTGGTAGAGATCTCGGCAAAATCGGCCAGAACCGAAGATTTTAATCTCTCGGATCGGGTTTGAATCGGGACGCCGAAGCCATGGCTGTGCTCTGACAGCCCGTGTTGAGCTGTCTTGGTCGCCTCTCCCACTAGCCGACAGCCCCTTCCATCTGCATCTCGATTAGTTTGTTTAGCTCAAGTGCATACTCCATCGGCAGTTCCTTGGCGATTGGTTCAATGAAGCCACGAACAATCATTGCCATCGCCTCGTCTTCAGGCATACCGCGTGACTGAAGATAGAACAGCTGTTCTTCGCTAACTCTGGACACAGTTGCTTCGTGGCCCATGGACACGTCGTCTTCACGCACGTCTACGGCTGGGTATGTGTCGGATCGTGAAATCGTGTCCACAAGCAATGCGTCACAGCGAACTGTGTTTGCGCTGTGGTGTGCCCCAGGGTTTACGCGAATCTCTCCACGGTAAGAAGTTCTTCCGCCGCCGCGAGCAATGGACTTGGAAACAATTGACGAAGATGTGTATGGGGCTAAGTGAATCATCTTGGCACCGGCGTCTTGATGCTGACCTTCACCGGCAAACGCTACTGAAAGTGTCTCACCACGTGCATGCTCCCCCGCCAGAATTACTGATGGGTACTTCATTGTAACCTTCGAACCGATGTTGCCATCGATCCACTCCATGGTGGCGCCCTCATGTGCGATGGCACGCTTGGTGACTAGGTTGTAAACGTTGTTCGACCAGTTCTGAATTGTGGTGTATCTAACGCGCGCACCTTTTTTAACAATGATTTCAACTACAGCCGAGTGCAGTGAGTCTGACTTGTAGACCGGAGCGGTGCAACCTTCGATGTAATGAACGTAAGAATCCTCGTCCGCAATAATCAGGGTTCGTTCGAACTGACCCATGTTCTCGGTGTTGATTCTGAAATAGGCCTGTAGAGGGATTTCTACCTGTACGCCCTTTGGGACGTAGACAAACGACCCCCCCGACCATACCGATGTGTTCAATGCGGCAAACTTGTTATCGCCGGCAGGAATTACGGTACCGAAGTATTCCTTAAAGATTTCAGGGTGTTCTTTTAGGGCAGTGTCGGTGTCTAGGAAAAGGACTCCCTTCTTCTCCAGTTCTTCGTTTATCTGGTGATAAACAACTTCGGACTCGTACTGAGCAGCAACTCCAGCCACTAGACGCTGGCGCTCTGCCTCTGGGATTCCTAGCTTCTCATAGGTGTTCTTAATCTCCTCAGGCAGATCTTCCCAACTCTGTGCCTGGCGCTCAGTAGAGCGAACAAAGTACTTGATGTTGTCAAAGTCAATTCCAGATAAGTCCGCGCCCCATGCCGGCATCGGCTTCTTTAGAAAGTACTCGTAGCCCTTGAGCCTACGGTCAAGCATCCACTGGGGTTCGGATTTTAGGTTCGAGATGTCACGAACTACATCCTCGCTGATACCGCGCTTGGCGGTTGCGCCGGCGTCGTTTCCGTCTGACCAGCCGTATTCGTAAGTACCGAGGCTGTCAAGTTCTGGCCGTTCGATGATGTTCTCAGTCATGTAGACCCCTTAGGTAAGTTGTGCTGACCAGTACAACCCGCCTTCAAGCTGCGGAATTCCCGCACGAAAATCATGCGAAACTTGTAGTGTCTTCAAAGTTTACCAACATTGCCCTAGCTAGGCGTGATAGAGAGATGTCAGGGAGTTATATGACGCTGATTAGGGCCATTTTCTCCCCCGAGAGACTCAAGGTCTATGCCATAGCATCACTAGCAAGCCAAATAATGATTGTGGTGACCGGAGGCTTGGTCCGACTAACCGGTTCAGGCCTAGGTTGCCCAACCTGGCCGAGGTGCACAGAAGACTCGTTTGTCACGGTCCCTGAAATGGGCTGGCACGGGATCATCGAATTCGGCAACAGGCTCTTAACTTTTGTGCTTGTTATCATCGCCCTGCTGACCTTTATCGTAGTGCGACGGACTTCAAAGAGCCTCCGCTTTGGACTTACCTGGCCAGCACTGCTACTGGGCCTTGGAATTATTGCTCAAGCCCTGCTAGGTGGCTTAACAGTGCTCACTGGCCTGAATTCCTGGGTTGTGGGAGCTCACTTCCTTCTTTCGGGAGTCCTGATCTCCATAGCAGCAGTGTTGACGTGGAGAGTGTATTCACCTGAGCATTCCCCCATTAGCTATTGGGCTGTTAATCTTTCCTGGCCCATTTTTGTTGTGGGCTGGGCTGCAGTAGTTGTTGGAGTCGTTGTCACGGGTGCCGGTCCTCATGCGGGCGATGCCGCCACACCTAGAAACGGATTTGATCTAGAAGTTTGGCAGCACTACCACTCATATCCGGCTTACCTAATGACGCTTTTGATTGCTGTAGCTTTTTTCTTAACAGCGGCTAGCCTTCAATCTTCACGCTTATCTAACCCAGCATATATATCCCTCGGATCACTACTGTTGGTTTCTGTCATGCAGGCGATACTTGGAGTGGTGCAGTCAAACCTAGGGGTTCCTGCTCTTATGGCGGGGGCACACATGTTTGGTGCGGCAGTGATTATTGCATTTTTGACATTTCAGTTGCTTGCACTGCGTTCGAGGTATCAAAGATTTGGTCGAAACTAAATGGCCAGAATGTTCTGGTTCCGGCGAGACCGGAGACTCCAAGACAACGTGGCACTAAATGGGTGTGCGAGTGCTGCCATCAAAGATGGCGACAAGAGTGTTTTACCCGTCTTTTGGTATAACGACAAGGAGTTTTTGTCACTGAGTGGAGTCCGTCAGCACTCACTGGTTGAGTCTTTAAAAGCTCTTGACGAGTCAACAGCTAGAAGCCTGCAGGTGGTCTCCGATGACACAATGTCTTCTCTTGTTGATTTGGCTATCAAACAAGGAGTTAGGCATGTGCATGCCACAGAAAGCTTCGACCCTGAGGGCATTGCAGAACAAAGAGTTCTGGCCGCCAAACTTAAGGGTGCCGGCATTGAGCTGGTATTGGAAGATTCCTATTACGCGGTGAAACCTGGCACCGTGCACAAGCCATCGGATGGAACCGCTTACCGGGTTTACACTCCATTTTTTCGAGCCTGGTTCGACGCAGGATGGCTGGAGCCAGCAGAGCTTACAGAGGGTTTTATTTGGACAGAGCGAAGCGGTGAGAGCTTAATCCCCATGCCTACTTCTGAGGCTAGCTTTCGAGTTCGTGCCGGCGAAGCTTTTGCCTTGGCGACCTTTTCCAGATTCCAAGATCGAGCGCTAGATCAGTACTCCGAAGATCGCAATCGAGCCGATCTGTCGGGGACTTCTCACCTGTCTCATGCTTTGGCGCATGGCGAAATTCATCCCAGAACTTTACTCGCTCGGCTTTCGGGCACCGAAGGTCACAACGTCTTTCGGAAGGAAATAGCTTGGCGAGAGTTCTATGCCGACGTGCTCTATAGAAATCCACACACTCTAGATGATTACTACGAGCCACGGTTTAGGAACATGCGATACGATTCCGGGGCTTCTGCTCAGAAAAAGCTTGAGCGTTGGAAAACTGGGACCACCGGATTCCCTATGGTCGATGCCGGGATGAGGCAGTTAAAATTGACCGGCTGGATGCATAATCGGGTAAGGATGATCGTGGCGTCTTTTCTGGTCAAGGATTTGCATCTTGAGTGGCAACAAGGGGCCAATTGGTTTGAAGAGAACCTTTCTGACTTTGATCCTGCCTCGAACTCGCATGGTTGGCAGTGGACAGCAGGTTGCGGCACCGACGCCTCTCCGTATTACAGGGTCTTCAACCCAATTCTTCAAGGTTACAAATTTGATCCAGAGGGAAACTATGTTCGCAAGTACATTCCAGAACTCAGACACCTAGAAGGTATTGAGGTACATGAACCTTGGTTGATAGTAGACGGACTGACACATGGCTACCCCGAGCCAATGCTTGACCATAAGGCTGAGAGGGATGAGTCGCTGGCTCGGTTAGAGGAAATTAAAATAAAGTAGTGGGTCAATTGCGATTGCCACAAACAGCACCGTTAGGTAACTGATTGAACCATGAAAAAGTCTCATTGGGCTCTTTATCTCGCTCGAGAGTGACTGTCGATAGAGACGATACGACTCCGAAATGAACCAGATTCCTGCAGCGATTGCAGTTAATGAGTAGATCAGTCCCATGGAGGCTATTGGAATCAGTAGTAGTGTGGACGTCACGAGAGCCCAGGCGTACAGAATAATCTGAACCCCAACGGTCCTGTTGTTTCTCACCACCGGGAGCATCGGAACTCCGGCCTTCGCGTAGTCCTCCTTGTACCGAAGTGACAGCGGCCAGTAGTGCGGAGGGGTCCAAAGAAAGATTATTAGAAACAGAATCCAAGCAGCAGCCGACAGTTCCCCGGTCACCGCCGCCCAGCCAATTAGAACTGGCATTGAGCCTGCGGCTCCACCCCAGACAATGTTCTGCGGAGTGCGACGCTTTAGTAGCAGCGTGTAGATAAAGACGTAAAACAATATTGCTGCCAGAGATAGAGCCGCAGCCAGGAGGTTCACCAAAACGGCTAGCCAGACTACCGACAGCACTCCAAGTCCCCATGCAAAAACGTAGGCCTCTGTCTTGGTGAGCTCCCCTGTTGCAAGCGGTCTTGCTTTGGTTCGACCCATAATCTTGTCGATGTCTGCATCGATGTAGCAATTGAAGGAGTTTGCACTTCCGGCGCTCAAGGCCCCGCCAATGATAGTGGCCACCATAAGCCAAATATCCGGAATGCCTCGTTGGGCCAATATCATGGTGGGCACAGTGGACACCAGCAGTAGCTCAATAACCCGAGGCTTCGTCAGCTCAAAGAAGGCCTTAGCTTTGCGCCCAAAACTCCTGCGCTCAGGCGTTAGATTTGGGGCTTGTGTGCTCATGGTTTAGCTCAAGTCTAAGCTGATTCCTAGACCGCCCCGGTCCTAAATAGGGCTTAGGCAATGTGTGTAAAGTGGGAGCTATAAGCGGCTTCAATGCTTTGGCAGGGATTCCGCAGCAACACTTTTAGCTGTGCAGCGTGGCCAGCTACTCAATTTTTAGGCTCGGGCCGCGTTAAGAAAAGGAATCAGAAAACTAGTGAGTGAATTTACTTGGACCGAGCTAGACACCCAGGCGGTAGACACTGCCCGTGTATTGGCCGCGGATGCAGTTGAGAAAGTTGGAAATGGCCACCCAGGCACGGCAATTAGCCTGGCTCCGGTGGCACACCTATTGTTTCAGAAGGTAATGCGTCACGACCCGGAGAATCCGAACTGGATAGGGCGAGATCGATTCATTCTCAGTGTTGGTCACTCATCGATTACGCTTTACAACCAGTTGTTTCTTGCAGGCTACGGACTAGAACTCGAAGATCTCAAGGCACTTCGCACTTGGGACTCGCTGACTCCTGGCCACCCAGAGTACGGTCACACCAAGGGTGTTGAGATAACCACTGGGCCTCTAGGGCAAGGGCTAGCCTCCGCGGTTGGGTTCGCATACGCAGCCAGGTTTGAAAGGGGACTTTTTGACCCTAGCTCACCCCAGGGCCAAAGCCCATTTGATCACTTCATCTTCTGCATCGCAGGCGATGGGGACATGCAGGAAGGCATTACTGCCGAAGCATCTTCGCTAGCGGGCCATCAACAGCTCGGAAATCTAATTGTGCTGTATGACTCGAACCAGATTTCAATTGAGCACGACACCAAGATTGCCTTCACCGAAAACCTAGAGGACCGTTACCGCGCCTACGGATGGCACGTTCAGGTTGTTGACTGGAAAAAGACCGGAAGCTACATCGAGGATGTTCGAGAGTTATACGAGGCAATTCAGACGGCAAAAGTTGTGACCGACAAGCCGTCGTTGATTACAATCCGCACCATTATTGGATACCCATCTCCAAATAAGCAAAACACAGGAAAAATCCACGGGTCAGCTCTCGGTGAAGCGGAACTGGTTGGTCTAAAGCAGGCCTTGGGGTTCGACCCAGCCCACAGCTTCGTAGTCGCACCTGAAGTTTTGGATTACACCAGGGCGGTAGTGGTTCGAGGCCAAGAAGAGAAATCCGTTTGGGAGAAATCTTTCGATTCCTGGGCCAAGGCAAACCCAACAGCGAAACAACTATTCGATCGCCTAGAAAATGGAAAAGCTCCAGCCGATTTACTGTCAGCACTTCCCCAGTTCGAATTTGGGACTGAAGTGTCTACTAGAGCGGCCTCTGGAAAAGTCCTGAACGAAATCGCAAAGATTATGCCGGAACTTTGGGGCGGGTCGGCCGACCTGGCCGAATCCAATAACACCACAATCACTGGTGCTAAGTCCTTTGCCCCGTCAGAACATTCAACCAATGAGTGGACCGCTGATCGTTATGGACGTGTGCTGCACTTTGGAATTCGCGAGCACGCAATGGGGGCCATTCTCAATGGAATTGCTCTACACGGCAAGACAAGATCGTACGGTGGAACCTTCTTAATATTCAGCGACTACATGAGGCCAGCTATTCGCCTTGCGGCATTGATGAAGGTGCCATCCATTTTTGTTTGGACCCACGACTCGGTTGCGCTTGGGGAAGATGGGCCAACTCACCAGCCGATTGAGCAATTAGCAACATTGCGAGCAATTCCTGGGCTAGATGTAGTCAGACCAGCAGACGCTAACGAGGTCGCACACTGCTGGAAGAAGATCTTGGATCGCCGTCTTGGACCCGCTGGAATCGCACTAACCAGGCAGAACATCCCAGTGTTCGATCGATTGCAAGCTGACTCGACAGGGGTTACATACGCCTCTGCAGCAGAGGCCGAGAATGGTGCTTACGTTCTAGCAGAGGCATCCAGTGGATCACCACAACTGATTCTGATAGCCACCGGTTCGGAAGTGCAGTTAGCGGTAGCGGCCAGATTGGAGCTTGAAGCAAACGGCATCCCCACTCGTGTGGTCTCGGCTCCATGTCTTGAGTGGTTTGAAGAGCAACCGGCTTCATACCGCGAGGCTGTCTTACCAAGCAGTATCAGAAATCGCGTTTCAGTGGAGGCGGGATTAGCTCTTGGCTGGGCAAAGTACGTCGCGGATGGTTCGAGCGTTTCAATCGAACACTTTGGGGCATCGGCGGATTACAAGACTCTGTTTGCAAAATTCGGCATGACGACCAACGCCGTGGTCCAGGCGGCCAACGCACTTCTGAAGGGATAGCAATGACTTCTCCGCTAAACAAGCTAAAAGAAGCCGGCGTGAGCATCTGGTTGGATGATTTATCGAGGGAGCGCCTGGAATCTGGCTCGTTGCTGGAACTCATCTCAACTAGAGCAGTTTCAGGAGTCACTACTAATCCCACAATTTTTGCGGGAGCTTTTTCCAATGGAGCGGCCTACGCAAAACAGTTGGCTAGCCTTGCAGCTCGAGGTGCAAGTGCTGATGAGGCCATCTTTGAAGCCACTACAGACGATGTTAGGGCGGCATGCGATGTTTTCAAAGAGGTATATAGCGCGACCTCAGGAGTAGATGGCAGGGTATCAATAGAAGTCGAGCCTAGCTTTGCTCTTGATACAGATAAAACCGTTGCGCAGGCAAAGGCGCTTTTCCAGGCCGTGGGCCGCGAAAACGTGATGATAAAAATACCCGCCACTATTCCAGGTCTTGCAGCGATCACTGCGGTGATTGCCTCCGGGATCTCAGTAAACGTGACTTTGATTTTCTCCCTAGACCGCTACAAATTAGTTATAGAGGCATTTATGGAAGGGGTTCGTCAAGCTCAGGCCAACGGTCACGATTTACACAAGATTCATTCGGTTGCATCGTTTTTTGTTTCGCGCGTAGATTCTGAAATTGATAAAAGACTAGATGCCATCGGCGGCGAAAAAGCTACGGCCCTTAAATCCAAAGCCGCGCTTGCTAATGCACGGCTTGCATACCAGCTGTTTGAAACAGAATTCAGCAAATCTGACTGGACGGCACTTGCAGCAGCTGGAGCCCAAGCTCAAAGACCTCTAATGGCTTCGACTGGAGTCAAAGACCCGTCACTCCCTGACACTTTGTACGTGACTGAGCTTGTGGCTCCTCACGTCGTGAACACTATGCCCGAAAAAACCATGGAAGCGGTGTTTGACCATGGCGTGATTGACGGTGATACGATCTCAAGAAACTATGAGTTGGCGAAGTCGATTCTTGCTGAAATCGAAGCGCTTGGCATCTCCTATCAAGAAGTTGTTAACCTGTTGGAGCAAGAAGGCATCGACAAGTTTGTGACTTCTTGGAATGAACTTGTAGCAACCGTATCAAATGCTCTTCAAGGCAATAGATGACACTTCAGGTGGTGCTCTCGGGTGCAGCCGCCATTGCAGCGAAGCAGAACATCGAGTCTTTAGTCAAAGATAAAGTGGCATCCAGACTCTTTTCAATAGACCCGACATTATGGGGAACAGACGCCGAGTCCGAGGCAGCAATCAGGTTGGGTTGGGTAGCAGCGGCAGAAGAGTCTTTGAAGCTGGTGGCCGAAGTCACTGATCTTAGAGCCCAACTAGTGAGCCAAGGTTTGTCTCGCGTTGTCCTCTGCGGCATGGGCGGATCATCGCTAGCTCCTGAGGTTATAAGCAGAACTCTCGGTTTAGATTTGGTGGTCTTGGACTCAACGGACCCCGCTCAGGTGCAGCTAGCGCTGAGTAAAGACCTTGCAAAGACAGTCGTCGTAGTGTCATCGAAGTCAGGTTCCACCGTTGAAACGGATTCGCAGAAAAGAAACTTCGAGCAAGCGTTTCTCGAGTCGGACATTGCACCAACCGATCGGATCTTTATTGTCACCGATCCAGATTCTCCAATGCACAAACAGGCAATCCAGGATGGATACCGAGTGTTCCTAGCGAACCCGATGGTGGGAGGGCGCTACTCAGCTCTCACGGCCTTTGGAGTGGTGCCCTCGATTCTTGCAGGTGCTGATATGACCGAAATTCTCGACAGCGCAGTCGCAGCTTCAAAGATTCTTAGCATAGACAACGAAACGAACCCGGGCCTGTTACTTGGTGCGGCAATGGCCAAATCAAGATCACATTCTGGTGCCAAGGACAAACTTGGCATCTTTTCGAACGGCACCCCAATTGTTGGTTTTGGGGACTGGGTGGAGCAATTGATAGCTGAGTCAACTGGAAAATTGGAACGTGGTGTGTTACCAGTGATTCTAGACAGCAACTCAGTACAAGCAAGCCAATCCATGGATGATGTGCTGATTGTGGAGCTTGCCAATGATGCAACAGATTCAAATTTTGAGGTTTCTATTTCTGGTGAGCTAGGTGCGCAGATAATTCTCTGGGAAGTGGCGACCGTTGTGGCGTCGAGACTTCTTGGAGTAAACCCATTTGACCAACCGGATGTTGAATCAGCAAAACTTGCCGCGCGTGCTTTACTAGAGTCCCCCTCCGACTCAAGACAATTCTCGATTAAGGACCAAGGAATTGATATTGACTCTGAGGGATTCGAGCTGACAGGGAGCGATTTATCAAGCAGCCTTCATCAGCTAATTTCACTTGCCAAGGCAGATAGCTACTTCTCGATACAGTGCTACCTAAATCGACATACTCTGCCCGAAGCCGCAGAACTGCAAAGTCTTCTTCAACTGAAAACTGGCAGACCAACTACTTTTGGATGGGGACCAAGATTCTTGCACTCAACCGGGCAATATCACAAAGGAGGGCCAAACCAAGGAGTGTTTCTCCAAATTGTCTCAGGAGCTCAAGATGACCTCTCAATCCCGGGGCGCCGTTTTGGTTATCGCCAATTGATTGATTCTCAATCCAGCGGTGATGCCAGGGTTCTCGGTGAAAAAGGCTCCCCTGTATTGATTCTGAAGCTGCAGGACCCTAAACCTGGCCTAAAACGTTTGATTGATATGCTGGCTTAGAGATGTCTAAATCAGAGACATTCAAAAATCCACTTCGGGATCCAGACGATAATCGCTTGAATCGTATAGCTGGTCCCTCGGGGCTGGTCATATTTGGTGTCACTGGAGACCTGTCCCGCAAGAAACTCATGCCTGCGGTCTACGATCTAGCCAACAGAGGCCTGCTCCCGCCAGGTTTTGGGCTAGTTGGTTTTGCTCGAAGAGAGTGGAAGGATCAAGACTTTGAAAATGTTGTACATGATTCCGTTCGTGAATATGCCCGAACTCCATGGTCAGAGGATGTTTGGAATCAACTAGCCAGTGGAATTAGATTTGTTGCGGGTGATTTTGATGACGATGCCGCCTTTGACAGATTAAGAGAAACCATTGAGCTATTAGACACCCAACGTGGCACCAATGGCAATCACGCTTTTTATCTTGCCATACCGCCAAAATCCTTCCCTCTAGTGACCAAGCAGCTTTCTCGATCCGGGTTGGCCGATGGTAAACCCAACACTTTCCGTCGAGTGGTTATTGAAAAACCCTTTGGTTCCAATCTTGAAACAGCTCGTGAACTGAATAGGGCTGTTGGCAAAGTCTTCCCCCAAGACTCCGTCTTCCGCATAGATCACTACTTAGGTAAGGAGACGGTTCAGAATATTCTTGCGTTGCGATTTGCAAATCAGTTATACGAACCAATTTGGAATGCGAACTATATCGATCACGTCCAGATTACGATGGCCGAGGACATTGGTGTTGGGGGTCGTGCAGGCTACTACGACGGCATAGGCGCTGCTCGTGATGTGATTCAAAATCACCTACTGCAACTTCTGGCGCTTACGGCCATGGAAGAGCCCACTACTTTCGCCGCCAGCGATCTTCGTGCAGAGAAGGAGAAGGTTTTAGCCGCTGTCAGAATCCCGGCAGATCTAGCAAGACATACTGCCCGAGGGCAGTATCTTGGCGGCTGGCAAGGCGGCGAGCAGGTCACCGGCTATCTCGATGAGGACGGCATTAGTAAAGAATCCGTCACCGAAACCTATGCTGCGCTACGTCTGGATGTTGACTCTCCACGCTGGAGCGGTGTCCCATTTTATCTTCGCGCTGGCAAGCGCCTCGGCCGACGAGTGACAGAAATTGCAGTGGTTCTGAAAGATGCCCCGCAACAACTTTTCGATCATCGCCAGACCTCAACCCTTGGCCCTAATGCGATCGTGATTCGCGTTCAGCCCGACGAGGGTATAACCATAAGATTCGGATCCAAAGTTCCAGGTCCAGGTATGCAAGTTCGCGACGTGACGATGGACTTTGGCTATGGCCACTCGTTTACTGAGGACTCTCCTGAAGCCTATGAAAGACTGATACTGGATGTATTGCTAGGGGATCCGCCACTTTTTCCCCGCCACGAAGAAGTCGAGCTTTCTTGGAAGATCCTCGATCCCATTGAGCAATACTGGGCAGACAGCGGTAGGCCAGATAGCTATCTGCCCGGCTCTTGGGGACCCAAATCTGCGGAAGCCATGATGGAAATTGATGGTAGAAGCTGGAGACGTCCATGATCGTTGAGATCTCAAACACTACTGTCAGTAAGATTTCCAGGTCCCTAATACAACTTCGTGAGCAAGGAGGGGCTGTAGCGCTTGGTCGCGTTTTGACATTGGTGATTCAGACAGATCCTGAAAATGCCGAACGCGCAATTGATGCTGCAAACGGCGCCTCTCGAGAGCATCCCTCCAGAATCATTGTGCTCATCGATTCACCTCAGCAAGCCGAGGCGAGGCTGGATGCTGAAATTCGCGTAGGAGGCGATGCCGGAGCATCGGAGGTCATAATCCTTAAGCCCTATGGTGCGGCAGCGGGATATCCGCAGTCGCTCGTGATGGGTCTACTGTTGCCTGATGCCCCCGTTGTTGCTTGGTGGCCAGGTAGTGCTCCGACTGTGTTATCGCAGTCACCTATCGGAAAGATTGCAACAAGAAGAATTACTGACGCAGCGAGTCAGGCGAATCCAACAGCCTTCCTTGGTGCCTTGGCAAAGTCATACGCCCCCGGGGACAGCGATTTCGCTTGGACGCGGCTCACTCTCTGGAGGGCCCAACTAGCTGCAATACTTGATCAACCGCCCTACGAGCCGGTCACATCTGTCGAATTGATTGGCGACTTGGCAAATCCAAGCGTCGTGCTGTTGGCGGCGTGGCTGCGATTGCAGCTCAAATGCGAAGTCAGCACGAAACATCGTCCTGACAGCCTTGGGGTAAAGGCGGTTTACCTTGTCCGACTTCACCGTGCGGATAGTGCAATTGAGGTTCTTCGAGATCAATCTGACATCGCCGTCTTGTCACAAACCAACCAACCACCAAAGGAGTTGTCTTTGCCTGTCCGCTCCTTGCGAGATTGCCTCGCGGAGGACTTGAGACGTTTGGATCCCGATTTGGCTTTCGAAAAAGTAGTTGTCGAGGGCCTTGAACTTCTAAATCAGGACATGGAATGAATCTCGACATAAGAACAGGTTTTGCATCCTCGGGGCTACTGGCGACCACGGCCGCAATGGACCTCTCTGAGAGCCTGAAGGATTACCTGGCAAGACAAGACGAGGTAAACCTCGTCCTTACAGGCGGGACAGTTGGAAACTTGATGTTGGAAGCCCTTTCCGCCGAGCTTGTAAAAGTTGATTTATCAAAACTTCAATTGTGGTGGGGAGATGAGAGATTCGTCCAAAAGGATAGCCAAGACAGAAATTTTGTACAGGCTGAGAAACTCCTTCTTTCAAGACTCACGATTCCGAAGGAAAACCTTCACCAAATGCCTTCTTCAGAAACTCTGAGTCTAGATCAAGCCGCAGCGCAGTTTGCTAATGAGATTGAGTTGGTTGCTCCTTTGTTTGACATAGTTCTTCTGGGTATGGGGGCCGACGCTCACGTTGCGTCACTTTTTCCGGAACTGGAAGGACACTCCTTTGGAGATTGGGTAATCGCGCAGGACCGCTCCCCTAAACCACCAAAGGACAGAATCTCTCTAAGCTACAAGGCACTGTGCAGCGCATCAGAGGTTTGGTTCTTAGTCGCGGGCGCCGACAAAGCACAGGCTGTTAAGCGCGTATTTGCGGGAGAAGATCTACCTGCTGCGAAAGTTTCGGGCCAAAAAATAACTAAGTGGTACCTGGATCAGGCAGCAGCCTCGGAGACTACTTTTTAGAAACCTTTTTGGTGACCTTCTTGGTTGCTAGCTTTGCGGTTTTCTTGACGACCGTCTTTTTGTTTGTGGCCTTTGCAACGGGCTTTGCGGGAGACTTTGACCCTTTTTTGATGACCTTTTTGGTCAATGGCTTTGCCACAGTCTTAGATGATTTCTTCGCGGCCGGCTTTGCAGCTTTTAGCGTTGCCGCCTTTTTCACGACTGGCTTCTGAACTATTTTCGACACCTTCGCGGGCTTTACAGCCCTGGCGGCTGCGGCTTTTGCTGCAGCGATCTTTGCGGCCGCAGTCTTAGCAACAGCGAGCTTGGCTTGCTTGGTCGCTTCTTGAGCTAGTTTGGTCCGCCTGTCCCTAATTGAGGTAAGTGCTTCGTCTAGCAAAGCCTTGGCTTCATCTGCAGTTCGTCTTTCCTTGACATAAGCCAGATGTGTCTTGTACGGCTCGTGCTTAGCAATTTCGGGAGGAGCCTTCTTGTCTTGCCCGGCCGGCATTCCGCAGTTTGGGCAATCAATCATCACGGGAATTTCACTCGGGTCGATGTGGGCTGCGAACATCGGCTCTTGGACGTGACCGTTTATACAGTAGTAGCTGCGCTGTACCCGCTCGGATTTGAAGCCTCGGTACTGCTCGCCCATAGGCCCGGCACCGACGCGAGACCCCCTGATTGCTGAACCACCGCTAGCCAATGTAGTCCCCTAGAATCCAAATCTTGTGAAAAGGCCAAGTCCGATAATTGTTGAGATCCAGACAAGTCCCAAGATTATGGTGATTCGGTTCAAGTTTCGCTCAGCAACACCAGAGGAGGCCATGGTCGAAGTGACACCGCCTCCAAACATGTCAGAAAGCCCACCACCGCGCCCTTTGTGCAGAAGGATCATCAGTATCAGCAACAAGCTAGTGATAGCAAGAAGCACCTGCAGGGCGATTTGAATAGCTGCCATTATTTTACCTGTTCTGTTTTTGGTACTAGACGATTATAAGGTGACATGCTTCTGAAAGCGGCAGATACCGGTGAATTCATCGATATCTAGGCTCGCTCCACCGACCAAGACACCATCAACCTCTTCTGAAGCCAGGAATCCCGCTACATTCGAGCTCTTGACCGATCCGCCGTACAAAATTCTTGTGGCCGAGGACACCTCTATCGAGACTTGCTCGCTGATTGATTGTCTAAGCTTTTTGGCGACCTCGGCGGCCTGCTCTGACGTGGCTACTTTCCCTGTTCCGATAGCCCAAACCGGCTCGTATGCCACAACAAACTCATTTACCTCTTTGTGTCCCGCTAGAGCCGCAGTTAGTTGCCTAATCGGCACAGCAGCCGCACCCTGCTCCTCCAGCTCTTCCAGAGTCTCTCCAACACATATGACTGGAACTAGGTTGTGTTTAAAGCAGGCCGCTACTTTTGCTTGGATGTCCTCGTCAGTCTCATTGTGGTGCTGACGGCGCTCCGAATGGCCTACAATAACGTATTTGACGGCAAGCTTTTTTAGAAAGGCCCCTGACACTTCTCCGGTGTAGGCACCGGAATCAAACTTTGAAAGATCTTGGGCCCCAAGAACCAAGGGAAGCTTGTCGGCTTCGATGAGAGTCTGCACACTTCGCAGATCCGTGTACGGCGGGAAGACCGAAACCTCTACTTTGTCGAAATCATGGCTCACGTCCTTAAGAGCCCAGGAGAGCTTCTGAACCAATGCGATTGCTTGCTGATGATCAAGATTCATCTTCCAGTTGCCAGCTATCAGTGGCTTACGCTCGCTCAATTTAGTACCTCCAGGCCTGGCAAATTCTTTCCTTCTAAGTATTCAAGACTAGCTCCGCCACCAGTGGAAATATGACTAAAGTCGCTATCTTCGAACCCGAGTGCTCTAACAGCAGCAGCCGAGTCACCACCACCCACAACACTTAATCCATCCATCTGGCTAAGCGCTCTTGCCACAGATTGAGTGCCGCTTGCGAACCTCTCAAATTCAAATACACCCATCGGTCCATTCCAGAAACAGATCTTCGAGTTAGCAACCACTTCAGCAAACCGAACCTCGGACTCGGGCCCTATGTCTAGACCAATGGCCTTATCGCCAAATCGAGTCTGTGCCAAGTCTTCGATAGCAGCTATCTCAATCTCAGCATCGGCGGCGAACTTGCTTGCCATTCGAATGTCTGTGGGCAGAACTATGTTCACCCCAAGCTGCTTGGCCTGATCAAGGTAGCCCTGCACGACGGAAATCTGATCTTCTTCTAGCAAACTAGCCGCCACATTTATGCCCTTTGCAGCCAGGAACGTGAACACCATTCCCCCACCAATAACCAAGTTATCTACTTTAGGCAGCAGAGATCCGATAACGCCAAGTTTGTCTGAGACCTTGGATCCCCCAAGAACAACAGTAAAGGGCTTTCTAGTTGATGAACTTAGTTCAGCGAGAACTTGAACTTCCCTCTCGACAAGTAGACCAGCGGCTGAGGGCAAAAGTTTCGCCAGTTCATATACGCTAGCTTGCCTGCGATGCACAACTCCGAAACCATCGCTAACAAACACATCAGCGAGTGCTGCCAGTTTGGTTGCAAACTCCTTCCTTATCGTCTCGTCTTTGCTGGTCTCGGCGCTGTTGAACCTGAGGTTTTCAATTAGCGCAACCGACCCTGGCAATAGGGTCTCAGCCAATTTCCTAGCTTGCTCCCCAATAGTGTCGCCCGCGAAACCAACGTCCTGACCGAGCAGTTCCGCTAGCCTGATGCCAACCATGCGCAAGGAAAGATCATCAACGACTTTGCCTTCCGGCCTTCCAAGGTGTGAGCAGATTAGAACACTCGTGCCGCTATCTAAGAGGCGTCGAATTGTAGGAACAGCGGCAAGAATTCGACCATCGTCAGCAATTTTCCCATCCTGAAATGGCACGTTGAAGTCGCAGCGCAGCAGCACGCGCTTACCGGCCAGATTGCCGAGGTCGGGAATTGTTCTCAAGGTGTTTAGAGCTTATTCGCTACCAAAACGGTCAAGTCAACCAGGCGGTTTGAGTAGCCCCATTCGTTGTCGTACCATGAGCTAATTTTCACTGTCTGGTCTATCACTTTTACAAGTCCGGCGTCAAAGATTGAAGAGTGTGGGTCGGAGACAATGTCGGATGAAACAATCTCGTCCTCGGTGTATTTCAGAATTCCCTTCAGCGAACCCTCCGCTGCATTCTTATACGCTGCCTTAATCTGTTCAACGGTGACCTTCGATTTCGAAAGCAGAGTTAAATCCGTGATTGAGCCTGTTGGAACGGGAACTCTAAAAGCATAGCCATCAAGTTTGCCTTTGAGTTCTGGGAGAACCAAGCCAATGGCTTTCGCCGCACCGGTTGAAGAAGGAACGATATTTATTCCTGCCGCCCGTGCCCGCCTAAGGTCTGAGTGGGGACCATCCTGAAGGTTCTGATCCGCTGTGTAAGCGTGAACTGTTGTCATCAGCCCGTTTTCAATTCCAAATTCATCGTTGAAGACCTTGGCTAACGGTGCAAGACAGTTGGTGGTGCAGGAAGCGTTCGAGATAATGTGATGGTTGGCAGGGTCGTAAAGATGCTCGTTTACTCCAATGACGAAAGTGGCATCCTCTCCAGTGGCAGGTGCTGAAATGAGTACCTTTTTGGCTCCAGCTTCAATGTGCTTTATGGCGTCTTTGGCGTCGGTGAAACGGCCAGTTGACTCAATGACTATGTCGACACCACGATCACCCCATCCCAAGTCTGCGGGATCCCGTTGGGCCAAGACTTCGATTTTGTAGTCGCCGACCATAATGTTCTGACCCTCAACACGAACCTCTGCATCTAGGCGCCCCATGACGGAGTCATATTTGAGTAGATGGGCCAGTGCCTTTGGATCCGAAAGATCGTTAACAGCAACGATTTGAAGGTCAGTTCCTTTGGCGAGTTCTGCCCGAAGGTAGTTTCTTCCGATGCGACCGAAGCCGTTGATTCCCACTTTAACTGACATGTTCTTGCCCTTCCCTAGGCGCAGACGGCGCGGATACTAAAAATTAGATCCACGCGCCCTTGGGTGGACCAGCTCTGCTTAGACTAGCAGTAAGCCATTGGTTTGGTCTCGGGCTGCCTTAAAACGAGCCTGGACATCGCCCCAGGCAACAATTTTCCAAAACGCTGTGACGTAGTCTGCCTTGACGTTCTGATAATCCAAGTAGAACGCGTGCTCCCACATGTCCAGCATTAATAATGGAATTGAAGCGGCCACAAGATTTCCCTGCTGGTCGTAAAGCTGTTCGATGATCAGGCGCTGCCCCAGAGTGTCCCAAGCCAAGATTGACCAACCTGAACCTTGAATACCCATCGCGGTGGCAGTGAAGTGCGAGCGGAAGGCATCGAAGCTTCCAAAAAATTCGTCGATTGCAGCAGCTAGCTCGCCGGTTGGTTTGTCTCCCCCATCAGGGCTAAGGTTCTTCCAAAAAATCGAGTGATTCACATGTCCACCCAAGTTAAAGGCAAGGTCCTTCTGCAGTTTGTTTATCCAAGTCAGGTCATTTTTCTCTCGAGCTTCTGCCATTAAGTCGAGAGCTGAGTTAGCTCCAGAAACATAAGCCGCGTGATGCTTGTCGTGGTGCAATTGCATGATACGGCCCGAAATGTGCGGCTCTAGCGCTGCGTAGTCATATTCAAGGTCTGGAAGTGAGTAGTTAGCCATCTGGTTTCCTTTTGTAGAGGTCTAGTTCTATTATGCGTTTATTCTCGAGTTATTAGTCGTTCTCGAGGTCATCCGGTAAAAATGCGTCTGTACCCTCTATCCCTAAGTCTTCGGCCTTCTTGTCGGCCATTGATAGCAGTCTTCTAATTCTTCCCGCAACCGCATCTTTAGTCATGGGTGGGTTTGCTAGACGACCCAGCTCATCCAGGCTGGCCTGCTTGTGCTTTAGCCTTAGTTGTCCGGCGTACTTCAGGTGATCCGGGACGTCTTCACCGAGAATTTCTATGGCCCTTTGAACCCTAGCGCCGGCAGCCACCGCTGCCTGTGCCGACCTTCGTAAGTTTGCATCGTCAAAATTTGCCAGCCGATTAGCAGTCGCGCGAACTTCTCGACGGAGCCGGAGCTCCTCCCACTTCAAAAGCTGTCCATGAGCACCCATTTGGGTAAGCATTGCACTGATGGCATCACCGTCTCTAATCACAACACGAAAAACACCACGAACCTCACGTGGTTTAGCCACAATTCCAAGTCTTCTGGCAACGCCAACTAGCGCCATTGCAACTTCATTTCCCGGCGCTGTGACTTCAAGGGCAGCCGAGCGACCAGGGTCAGTCAATGACCCGTGAGCTAAGAACGCTCCACGCCAGACGGCCTGAGCTTCCCCAATCGAGCCAGTGACGAGAGCCGCAGGAAGTCCTCGAGCTGGCCTTCCTCTGCTATCTACCAGACCAGTTTGTCGCGCCAGCACTTCGCCCTGGCCTAGAACTCGGACTTGATAACGGTTGGTCTTTCGAATCCCACCCGCTGAAATAACTGCAAGTTCACTGTCGCAACCAAAAAGCTCGGATAAGTCCTTCCGGATTCTCCTTGCCACTTGAGCCGAGTCAAGCTCAACCTCAATAACTACCTTCCCGGAGACCAAGTGCAGTCCGCCGGCGAGTCTCAGAACGGTTGCAAGTTCGGCTGCCCGAACAGAGTTCTTTGCAATGTCAATTCTTGCAAGCTCATCTTTGATGTCGGCTGTAAGTGCCAATGTGCTACTCCTTACCAAGGTCGCGGTGCCTGACCGTGACCGTAATCTCGTTATTTCCCGAAAGTAGTTCCGCAAGCTTTGTACTAACAGCCACTGACCGGTGTTTACCTCCAGTACATCCGACTGCGATAGTTGCGTAATGCTTGTTCTCGCGCAGGTAGCCTTCGAGAACTGGCTGCAGCGCTTTGAGGTAGCTTTCAATGAATTCCATGGCGCCGGTTTGCCCAAGGACATACTCGCTTACCTGCGAATCAAGCCCTGTAAAGGGACGGAGCTTATCGTTCCAAAAAGGATTTGGAAGAAACCTAGCGTCTGCCACGTTATCAGCATCGGCAGGGATTCCATATTTATATCCAAAGCTCATTACTGTTAGCTGGAGCTTAACTGTAGAGTCCACCGAAAAATGCTCAGCAGTCTTGGTTGATAGCTGGTGCACATTCAGATCCGAGGTATCAATCACGACATCTGCAGATTCCCTAAGGGCTAGCAAGCGCTTGCGCTCCTCAGCGATGCCGTCGAGAATTGTGCCATCGCCCTGAAGCGGGTGTGGTCTTCGAACCTGCTCAAACCTGCGCACCAAAGTCGAGTCATTGGCCTCTAAATAGACCACTCGCACTGAAACTGCCTTTCCCCCAAGCAAGCTAATGTTTTCTTCAAGTTCAGCGAAGAACTCTCCACCTCGAACGTCGATAACCACGGCTAGCCTTGGCACCGGTGTTTTGGTGATGGTGAACAGATCTGCCATTGGGCCAAGCATCTGCGGCGGCAGATTGTCGACGACGTACCAGCCTAGGTCCTCGAGAGCATTTCCAACGGTTGAGCGACCAGCACCGGACATTCCGGTGACAATCAGTAGCTGGTGGCCCAGATTTTCAGGCATTCACGGTTCCCCTCGTCTGAAACGAGTCTAACGAATGTGCGACACGCCCGAGCGCCCTACGAGTCAAACTTTAGGCGATTGAGGATCTCCTGGGCAAGCTGTCCGCCAATGCCTGCCACATCCGAAATCTCCTCGAGCGTAGCGATTTTCAAGCGCTTTGCCGAACCAAATCTACGAAGAAGCGCTGTGACGCGTTTTTCCCCGAGTCCGGGGATGTCCATTAGGTCGCTCGAGAGGGATTTCGACCGCTTCTTGCGTGAGGCGGTGAGGGCGAATCTATGGGACTCATCCCTAACTCGCTGGAGTAGGAATAGCTCCTCGGAGCCGCGAGGCAAAATAATCGGGAAATCAGATCCGGGCCTAAAAACTTCCTCGAGGCGCTTTGCTAAACCACAAAGCGGTAAATCTGGAACAGGACTTTCAGCAATGGCTCTGGCTGCTGCCGTAACTTGCGGGATACCGCCGTCGACAACAATCAATGATGGCAGATAGCTAAATTTCCCATAATCCAAACTTTCTGGATCTCGGAGATACTTGAGACGTCTCGACAGCACTTGGTAGATTGCCTCAGTGTCGTCGGCTGCGGATTCAATATTGAACTGGCGATACTGCGACTTTTTCGGAAGGCCATCTTCAAACACAACCATTGAAGCCACAATGTTAGTGCCCGACAAATGCGACACGTCGTAGCACTCGATTCGCAATGGGGCTTCCGAAAGATTTAGAGATTCTGCTAGCGCTGTCAAAGCCTCCGAGCGAGCAGTGAAGTCTGCAGTTCTTCGAGTTTTATACAACGCCAGCGAGTAATCAGCGTTCTCTTTTGCGGTCGCAGCCAGCTGCGCTTTATCTCCCCGCTTGGCAACTCTAAGAGACACTGCAGCCCCTCTGGCCTGCTCGAGGAATTTCTCTAGATCACTGGCGTCTTCTGGAAGAGCAGGAACAAGAATCTCTTTAGGCACAGTTGGAGGCTCTACCCCTTCGACTGCGGTATAGGCGTACAAGATGATCTGTCTTACGAGCTCTTCAAGAGGCTGCTCAATTTCCTTATCCACCACCCATGATCGCACTCCCCTGATTCGACCTCCTCGAACGCAGAACAAAGAGACGGCAGCGGTCAACTCGTCATCGGCCACACCAAACAGATCCGCATCAGTCAAATCACTAAACACCACAGTGCTTTTCTCAAGAACAGTTTCTAACGCCCCGATATTGTCACGAAGCCTTGCTGCGAGCTCGTAATTCTGGGCATCCGAAGCCCTCGTCATTTTCTCTTGCAGAAGCTCAATTTGTTTTGGATCCATGCCGTTCATGAAGCCAACTAGATCTCTGGCGATTTCATGGTGCTCTTTCTCGCTGACACGACCAACGCAGGGTGCTGAGCACTTCCCGATGTCAGCGAGGAGGCATGGTCGATTAGCGCTCTTTGCAGCCTTGAAAACACCAACAGAACAGGATCGAATCGGATACACACGAAGAAGAGTGTCTAAGGTCTGTCTAATCGCCCACGCTTGGGTATATGGGCCGAAGTACTTGACCCCCTTGAGGTCACGGTTTCTGGTGATGAAAACGCGTGGCATCTTCTCCGAAAGCGAAACTGCCAGGTACGGATAAGATTTATCGTCTTTGAAACGCACGTTGAACGGAGGGTTGAACTCCTTTATCCAGGTGAATTCGAGTTGCAGTGCTTCGAATTCGGTCTTCACAATCGTCCAATCCACATCCACGGCCGAAAGAACCATGCGCCTGGTGCGCTCGTGCAATGATTCCACCGGTCCAAAATAGTTCTGGAGTCTGGCGCGAAGGTTTTTAGCTTTTCCGACATAGAGGACGCGGCGATTCTCATCAAAGAATCGATAGACCCCTGGCCTGGTTGGAATCTCTGATGTTTTTGGGCGAAACGACAGATCGTTTGCCATCTACTGGAGTATTTCCTTCAGGAAAACTCCCGTGAAACTTGCCTTGTTCTTCGAAACTTGTTCTGGTGTGCCCTCGGCCACGAGTTGCCCACCGCGGTGTCCGCCCTCTGGGCCTAAGTCAAGCAGCCAGTCGGCAGACTTGATCACGTCCAAGTTGTGTTCAATCACAATTACGGTATTACCTTTGTCGACTAGCGAGTTCAATACAAGAAGCAACTTTCTCACGTCTTCAAAGTGCAACCCGGTCGTGGGCTCATCTAACACGTAGACGGTTCTTCCGGTTGATCTTCTTTGAAGCTCTGTTGCGAGCTTTACTCGTTGGGCCTCTCCCCCTGACAAAGTTGTGGCGGATTGACCCAGTCGGACATATCCCAGTCCAACGTCAACCAAGGTCGTCAGGTACCTGGATATAGAGGAAATCGCCTCAAAAAATACCGCAGCTTCTTCAATTGGCATCTCCAGAACCTCGGAAATTGATTTGCCCTTGTATTTGACCTGCAGAGTCTCACGGTTGTATCGCGAACCCTGACATACTTCGCAAGACACATAGACATCTGGCAGGAAATTCATTTCAATTCTTAGTGTTCCATCACCACTACAGGACTCACAGCGACCCCCTTTCACATTGAATGAGAATCGGCCCTGCAGATATCCGCGTGCTTTTGATTCTGAAGTCTCGGCGAAAAGTTTGCGGATGTGGTCGAACACGCCAGTATATGTGGCGGGGTTCGACCTCGGAGTTCTGCCGATAGGATTTTGATCCACGTGAACTACTTTGTCCAGCTGCGATACCCCAGTCACACGAGTGTGTTTTCCAGCCACCAACTTGGCCCCGTTTAGAGCATTTGCCAAAACGTTGTAGAGGATGTCGTTGACGAGAGTTGATTTGCCTGAGCCACTTACTCCAGTGACTGCGATAAAGACACCGAGTGGAAAGTTCACCGTGAGGTTCTGGAGATTGTTGGCTCTTGCTCCCACAATGGAAAGACTTCGTTTGGAATCTACCGGCCGTCTCGTTGTTGGAATGGCTATGCTCCGGCGACCCGAAAGATAATCCCCTGTGATGGACTCCCGGTTTGCTAATAGCTCTTTGTAGGTTCCCGAGTGAACCACCTGACCGCCATTGATGCCAGCACCGGGGCCTATGTCCACGACCCAATCCGAGGTTTTGATCGCGTCCTCGTCGTGCTCCACAACCACCAGAGTGTTACCTAGCTCCCGAAGCTGAATCAAGGTGTCTATCAATCTTCGGTTGTCGCGCTGATGAAGCCCAATGGAAGGCTCATCCAGGACGTAGAGAACACCCGTGAGTCCTGAGCCAATCTGCGTCGCTAGCCGAATCCTCTGCGCCTCACCGCCGGAAAGTGATCCAGCAGCGCGCTCTAGCGAGAGGTAATCCAGGCCAACCGACATCAAAAAATCCAGGCGAGCCCTGATTTCCCGCAGTACCTGTGCTGCGATCTTCTCGTCCCGCTTATTGAGTTTCAGTTTTGCAAAGAAGTCGACGCATTCCCCTAGGCTCAAAGCAGTGACGTCCGCAATCGAGGTGTCCGCAATCTGGATGGCCAGTACCTCTGGTCTTAGTCTCGCTCCGTCGCAGGCAGGGCAAGGAATTTCCCTCAGAAATCCAGCCCACTTTCCGCGCGAGTAGTCGTTCTCTGATTCTAAATACTTGCGCTCAATGTAGTTGAGCACTCCTTCAAAACCTGTGGTGTATCTAAGCTCTCGGCCATAGCGGTTCTTCCAACGAACCTGCACGTCAAAATCATTCCCGTGTAAGACTGCGTACTGAACCTCTTCTGGAAGATCCTGCCACGCAGTCTTAAGAGAGAACCCCAAGTCCTTGGCCAGGCCCTGAAGCATTCTTGAGAAATAGTGAAACAAACCCTTGCCTTGGGTGGACCAAGGAATGATCACACCATCAAGGATCGACGCCTCCGGATCGCCAATAACTAGGTCGCCATCAACAGCCATCTTCGTTCCCAGACCGGAACACCCCTGACATGCGCCAAAGGGTGCATTAAAGGAAAATGTTCGAGGTTCAATTTCAGTGATAGCCAAGGGGTGATCGTTGGGGCAGGACATTTGCTCGGAGAAGGTTCTTGTTGAGTCAGCCCCTTTGCGATCAACAAAGTCAATTGTTACTTTTCCACCCGCAAGCTTCAGAGCGGTTTCGATTGAGTCCGTAAGACGGCCCGAAATGCCTGCCTTGATTGCCAACCTATCCACAACAACAGCGATATCATGCTTATAGGACTTCTTAAGTGGCTGAGCATCGGCAAGAGCAATTGTTTCCCCATCAACCATGGCTCGTGCATAGCCTTGAGAGATGAGATCCTTAAATAGGTCAACAAACTCGCCTTTTTTCTGGTCGACCAATTCCGCGAGTACCTGGAACTTTGTTCCTTCCTCGTTCTCCAGAATTTGGTCCACAATCTGCTGAGGTGTCTGTCGGACAATCTTCTCGCCGCATTCGGAGCAGAATGGAACGCCGATTCGTGCCCACAAAAGCCTCAGATAGTCATGAATCTCGGTGATGGTCCCAACGGTTGATCGAGGGTTGCGGTTGGTAGATTTTTGGTCGATGGACACAGCGGGACTGAGGCCTTCAATAAAGTCAACATCCGGTCGGTCAACTTGGCCAAGAAACTGCCTCGCGTAGGCAGATAGCGACTCAACGTAGCGACGCTGGCCTTCAGCAAAAATCGTGTCGAAAGCCAGCGATGACTTTCCAGACCCGGAAAGCCCTGTAAAGACAACCAGCGAGTTTCGCGGCATCTCGACCGTGACGTTTTGCAGGTTGTGAACTCTCGCGCCCTTCACTACAAGGGTGTCGAAGGATTGGATTGCCTTGGGGTTCACAGGTACCAGCCTAACCAACTAGACGGTAGCAACTAAATGTGCCCCGCTTTCTTCATTTGGCGCAGTTCGTGCTTCAATTCACCTATTTCATCTCTCAGGCGAGCAGCAAGCTCAAACTGCAACTCCTTAGCTGCGTGCCTCATCTGTGCATCCAAATCAATCACCACGGCCATAATCTCATCTTGCGCCATGGATGCAATTCCTCGACTGGATCGCAGAGGAACAGCCTGTTTCTTTCGACCCTTACCTGGCCCGAACTCGGCGATAAGCTCCGCAGTGTCGATTTCCTCACGCTCAATCTGGTCAGTTATGTCGACAATTCTCTTCTGGAGTGGCTGTGGATCAACTCCCTTGGCCTTGTTGTATGCGACCTGCTTTTCACGCCTTCGGTTGGTCTCGTCTATAGCCTTCTTCATGGAGTCGGTTAGCTTATCGCCGTACATATGCACCTCTCCATTGACGTTTCGTGCCGCACGGCCGATTGTTTGAATTAGGGAGGTGCCGGATCGAAGGAAGCCTTCCTTGTCCGCATCCAGAATGGCAACTAACGACACCTCAGGAAGATCAAGTCCTTCCCTAAGCAAATTGATTCCCACCAAGACGTCGTAAACCCCCTGCCTTAGCTGTCTCAGTAGTTCAACCCGCTTCAAGGTGTCCACGTCAGAGTGCAGGTAGCGAACCTTAACCCCGGCCTCAGATAGATAGTCAGTCAACTCCTCTGCCATCTTCTTAGTAAGTGTTGTCACTAGAACACGCTCCTGTTTTGCGGAACGAATGTTTATCTCCTCAAGGAGGTCGTCAATCTGCCCCTTTGTTGGCTTAAGAATGATTGCAGGGTCGATTAGGCCGGTTGGACGAATTATTTGTTCAACCACTCCGTCGGCGGCGGCCAGTTCATACTTTCCAGGTGTTGCGGATAAGTAGACAGTTTGCCCAACTCGCTGTTGGAACTCGGACCACTTTAGTGGCCTATTGTCCAAGGCCGATGGGAGCCGGAAACCGTGCTCCACCAATGTTCGCTTCCGAGAGGAATCGCCCTCATACATAGCACCAATTTGAGGGACGGTGGCGTGTGATTCGTCAATCACTGTGAGGAAATCCTCCGGAAAATAGTCCAGAAGACAAGATGGTGGCTCACCCTCGGCGCGACCATCAATGTGTCGAGAGTAGTTTTCAATTCCGGAGCAGAAACCGAGTTCTCTAATCATCTCCAGATCAAAGTTTGTCCGCATCTTAATTCGCTGGGCCTCGAGAAGCTTACCTGCCGATTCGAACTCTCTTAGCCGGCCAGCTAGTTCGTTTTCAATCGCTTCAATTGCTCGACCCATTTGGGTTGGCGACGCAACGTAGTGGCTGGCTGGGAAAATCGCCACCGCATCAAGTTGCTTGATGACATCACCGGTGAGTGGGTGAAGCGAGTAAATTGCTTCGATTTGGTCACCGAAGAATTCAACCCTTGTCGCGTATTCGTCATAGACCGGGATGATCTCTAAAGTGTCACCCTTGACTCGGAAATTTCCTCTTGAGAAGTCGATGTCGTTTCTCTGATATTGCATGGAGACAAACTTGCGGATCAGATCATCTCGATCAATTGACTGGCCCACCTGGAGCGGGATGGATTGGTCCAAATACTCTTTCGGTGCGCCGAGCCCATAAATGCAGGAAACTGTTGAAACCACAATCACATCGCGACGAGAGAGCAAACTCATGGTTGCTGAGTATCTCAGGCGCTCAACTTCCTCGTTGATGCTTGAGTCCTTTTCTATAAAAGTGTCGGTCTGGGGAACGTAGGCTTCAGGTTGGTAGTAGTCGTAGTAGCTGACAAAGTATTCAACGGCGTTATTTGGAAACATCTCACGGAACTCAGTGACCAACTGTGCGGCAAGTGTCTTATTGTGAGCCATGACAAGTGTTGGCCGCTGAAGCGCCTCTATTAGCCAAGCAGTTGTTGCAGATTTTCCTGTACCTGTTGCCCCCATTAGAACTACGTCCTTCTCACCTGCCTTGATGCGCTGAGTGAGCTGAGATATAGCTTCAGGCTGGTCACCAGAGGGCTGAAAGTTGCTTACAACCTTGAAGGGAGTGAAAGATCTAGTTCGTTCCACTATTACCCTTTTGCTTCGCAGCGTTTTGAATTTCAGTCCAAAGATTACCGACCTGTCGCTCCAAATTTTCAAGAGTTCCTGAACTGTCGATTCGGTAGTCCGCTCTTTCAACGCGCTGCTGCTCACTGGCTTGGGCTTCAATGCGATCTTGCGCCTGGTTTTCAGTAAGTCCGCGGGAGGTCATTAGGCGCGCGATTTGATTCTCAACCCCAGCTTCGACCGTCACCACCATATCGAAGGGATAATCAACATTCGCTTCCACCAGAAGTGGAACGGCATACACTAAAATCTTGCTCTGACTCCGTGAGATCAAATCCATGGTTCGCGCACGGATTAGAGGGTGCAAAATCGCCTCTAGCTCGAGTCGTTTTGTCGGGTCCGGGAACACGATTTCTGCCAGTGCCTCGCGCGATAGACCGCCGGCAGCATTGAGCACCTCTGGCCCGAAGGATTTAACGATCTGATTCAGACCCTGAGAGCCGGGCAGGACGACGTCTCTTGCCACTTGATCGGCATCGATAGTCTCAGCCCCTAGTGCCGCTAGATGCTTTGCAACGGTGGATTTGCCCGAGGCTATTCCTCCGGTAAGGCCTATTAAGAACATTCGATAAGCCTACAAACAAAGAATCGGAGACCAGCTAAACGCCAATCCCCGATTCAATTCTTTTTGCCTACTTCTGGTCGTCAGACAGCTTGTCGCGAAGCGCGCCTAACATCTCATCATCAGATAGAGTCCCAGCGCTTACGGCTTCGGCTGACTCGCTTGTGTGCGATTCAGTTTCTGCACTGTCACTAGCTGCTGGGATATCAGGAAGAGTCGCTGCAAGCTTGTTTGCCGCTGCAACCTGCTTCTTGTGCTCCTCCCAGCGAGCATTAGCTTCGGAGTATTCCTTCTCCCACTTCGACCTAGCCTCTTCGTGCCCTGGCTGCCACTCACCGGTTGCAGCATCAAAGCCTTCTGGGTACTTGTACTGTCCCTTGTCGTCATACTCGGCATACATTCCGTAAAGCGCTGGGTTGAAATCAGTTCCCTCAGGATTTACTTCTTCTAGAGCCTGCTTGAGAGAAAGTGATATTCTGCGGCGGTCAAGATCAATGTCAATAACCTTAACGAACACGTCTTGGTTGATTGAGACCACTTGCTCGGCCAACTCAATGTGCTTTGTTGAAAGCTCTGAGATGTGAACCAAGCCCTCGATGCCATCTGCAACACGCACGAACGCACCGAACGGAACTAGCTTGGTGACCTTACCGGGTGCATACTGCCCGATTGAGTGTGTACGCGCGAACACTTGCCAAGGATCTTCTTGAGTTGCCTTGAGGGACAGCGATACACGCTCACGGTCTTGGTCTACTTCTAACACCTCAACGGTGACTTCTTGGCCAATTTCGACAACCTCAGAGGCATGCTCGATGTGCTTCCAAGAAAGCTCCGACACGTGTACGAGCCCGTCAACGCCGCCTAGATCAATAAATGCTCCGAAGTTCACTATGGAAGAAACAACACCGGTACGAATTTGACCCTTAGCTAAGTCGGCTAGGAATGTCGAACGAGAAGCGGATTGACTCTGCTCAAGCAGGGCACGACGAGAAAGAACCACGTTGTTTCGGTTCTTGTCCAGCTCCAGAATTTTAGCCTCAACTTCTTGCCCAAGGTATGGGCCTAAGTCTCGAACGCGGCGAAGCTCAATCAGAGATGCTGGTAGGAATCCACGAAGTCCGATGTCGACTATAAGTCCACCCTTGACTACCTCGATCACTGTTCCAGTGACAGTGCCATCGGCTTCCTTGATCTTTTCTACATCGCCCCAGGCGCGCTCGTAGAGAGCACGCTTCTTGGAAAGAATTAGTCGGCCTTCTTTGTCTTCCTTCTGAAGAACAAGTGCCTCAATTTTGTCTCCCACCGAGACAATGTCTCCCGGGTCAGCGTCGTGACGAATCGAAAGCTCGCGAGAGGGAATAACACCCTCGGTCTTGTAGCCCACATCTAGTAGGACTTCGTCTCGGTCAATCTTCACAACGGTTCCTTCGATGAGGTCGCCGTCGTTGAAGAACTTTAAGGTCTTTTCGACTGCAGCTAGGAACTCCTCAGCGGTGCCGATGTCGTTTATTGCTACTTGCTTTGGTGCCTTTGCGGTCGTATCGGTGGTCATAGAGATAGGTACTCCATTTTTGATTACTCAGGTCGCGGTGGCTCCAAGCCTTCTAGATTCAAAAGAAATGATTGCCATCGCAACAGCGGATAGGGGTCATGCGCCAAGGCGCCCTCTAAGCCTAGTGCCAACAAACCAAAGCCACAAAGGCTAGTGTCCGGCTTCGTCCCAGCTTCGGCCGGTCCCAATCTGGACTTCTAGGGGCACTGACAGCTTTGCCACGGTAGACATCTTTTCCACAACCATTGCCCGCAGGGTCTCAAGCTCGCCCTTGGCGACCTCAAATACAAGCTCGTCGTGCACCTGAAGCAGCATTCTCGATTTAAAACCTTCGCCCATCATTGCCGCATGTATGGAGTTCATGGCTAGCTTCATGATGTCGGCGGCGGTCCCCTGAATTGGGGCATTTAGGGCCGCTCGCCTTGCGTTTTCTCTTACCTGGAATATCGAGCTGGTTAGATCATCGAAAGGTCTTCTTCGGCCGTAAAGGGTTCGGGTGTAGCCAGCTGCCTTCGCGTCCTCAACAACTTTCGCCAGGTACTTCCGTACACCTCCAAAACGATCAAAATAGTCCTTCATTAGTTGCTTGGCGTCTGCATTGGAAAGCCCCAGCTGCTTAGCAAGCCCGTATTCGCTCAGGCCATAAACCAGACCGTAGCTCATCGCCTTGACTTGCGATCTCATGTCCGCCGTCACAGCATCGGGAGACACACCAAAAATTCGAGACCCAACGAACCGGTGCAAGTCCTCCCCATTATTAAACGCCTCTATAAGTCCAGGATCTTCTGATAGATGTGCCATGATTCGCATTTCAATCTGCGAATAGTCCGCTGTCAAAAGCATCTCGAAACCCTTTGAGGCCACAAATGAGTCCCTGATTTGAGACCCGCGAGGGTTTCTAATTGGAATGTTCTGGAGATTCGGATTCTCAGAACTTAAGCGCCCTGTTGAGGTTCCAGTTTGAACATAAGTCGTGTGAATCTTCGAATCCGACTCAACTGCCTTTAAAAGAGTTTCAACCATCTGCTTCAGCTTGGTGGAGTCTCTATGAGCGAGCAGCTTTTCCAAAAACGGATGCCCGTTTGACTCAAAAAGCTCGGTGAGTGCTGCCGCGTTGGTAGAAAACCCGGTTTTCAAACTCTTGGTCCCGGTCATTCCTAGGTCGTCAAATAGCACTGTCTGAAGCTGCTTGGGAGAGGCTAGATTAATCTCCTTCCCAATAATTTCGAAGGCCTCCTTGGCAATTTCTCCAACCTCAGTCGACAGAGTCTCAAACAGGTCCTCGAGCTTCTTGACATCAATGGAGATACCTTGAGATTCCATTATGGAAAGACTCATTGAACTAGGAAGCTCAATGTCGCTGTATACCGCAAGCTGCCCCTGTTCGGTGACCTTGGCCCGCATTCCACTTGCCAGGCTAAGCGCTAGCCAAGCGTCGAGACTCGGATCAGAACTTGCCTCAGGAATCAGCTGGTTTGGGTCAGACCGTTTGATTGCGAGTCCGAGTTGTTCCAAAGCGATCTCGTCAACGAAGTAGTTTCTACGAACAGGGTTAAGAAGGTATGCCAACAGCAGAACGTCATCTTCTACTCCTGCAATGTCGTACCCGTGCGAAAGAAGTATTCGTTTTGTCCCCTTGAAGTCAAAAAGAGTTTTCGGTCTTTCAGTGTCAACCAGCCATTTAGCAAGCTCTTTGGTTATTGTCCCTGAGAGAGTAAAGCGTTCAGTCTTTGAGGCGAAACCAAAAGCAAGACTTCCTTCATTATCCTCCAGCTCAAATCCAACACTTCCTTGAGTCCCAAGCCATTTGATCAGCGCGACCGAGTCAAGGGAGCCAGCGGGAGGAATCTCGATAGTGTCAAACATCTTTATCTCAGTGTCGGCAGTGACTAGCTCTGGTAATGAACTGACGGTAGACGCTGGACCAAGACCGCTAGTCTGAGTCCCCCTGGTCCCCCTGAGCCTGAGGACCCGTTCGGTGAGAGTTTTAAAGTGCATCTTGGAAAAGGCTTTTCGGACTTTGTCCTCATCCACAGCTGTCAATCGAAGAGAGTCGAATTCGAGCTCCAAATCCAAATCGCGAACGAGGTGGTTTAGTCTTCGGTTTCTCGTCGCAAGGCCGCTGTGTTCTCTGAGTGACTCCCCCACCTTTCCTGGAATCTCATCGGATTTTGCTAAAACGGTGTCTAGATTCCCATAAGCCTGAAGCCATTTTGCTGCCGTTTTTGGCCCGACTCCCGGGATTCCCGGGAGGTTATCGCTGGTTTCGCCAACTAAAGCGGCAAGATCAGGATATTGTTTGGCATGAATTCCGTACTTCTCAACTACTGCCTCATCGTTCATCCGCGCTAGGTTCATCACGCCCTTAATAGGATAAAGAATCGTGGTGTTGTCTCCTATCAGTTGAAATGTGTCTCTATCTCCTGAGACAACCAGAACCCTGTACCCGGCCTCAGCGGCTTGATCCGCAAGCGAAGCGAGAATGTCGTCCGCTTCGTAATCTTTTTTCGTGAGTGTTGTGATGTTCATCGCGCTCATTGCCTCTTCGAGAAGTTCAGTTTGCCCGAAGAACTCCTCTGGCGTTTCACCCCTATTTCCCTTGTACTCGGGGTATTCGATCGCCCTGAATGATGGGCCTGAAATGTCAAAGGCAACTGCTAGATGCGTTGGCTTTTCTCCTTCTAAGAGGTTCAGCAACATTGAGATAAAACCGTGGACAGCGTTCGTGTGCTGTCCATCAGGTGTTTTGAAGTTTGCAGGATTCAGTGCGTAAAAGGCCCGGAAGGCCAAAGAGTGGCCATCAATAAGCAGAAGGGTAGGCTTATCACTCATGGGAACAAGCCTACTTTGCTTGGTCTTTAGTTCCGCCCGAAAGGACGACCCAACATGTCTGAGCCGATTCTCAGCGATGATGCGAAGCACCTGGCCACCAAACGAGGCGTTGGTGAGCTGGCCGAGAAGATGGGTATTGAGATTGTTGAGCTCAGTGCTGAGCGAGCCGTGGCCACAATGCCAGTTGAAGGTAACACCCAGCCGCGCGGGTTATTACATGGCGGTGCATATCTTGTTCTTGGTGAAACTCTTGGCTCATTCGCGGCAAACGTCTGGGCTGCCCCCGATGGCTACGCAGTCGGAATTGAGATTTCCGCATCTCACTCAAAGTCCGCTACTCAAGGTAAAGTCACTGGTGTTGCCACCGCAATTTCTTTAGGCAAAACACTTACCGTTCACGAAATTGTCATAACCAACGAACTCGGTCAGCGTTGCTCCACAGTTCGGATCACGAACCTAATCCGTCAACCTTAGTTACTTCGCTAGTTGGTCCAAGACGGTCTTTGACACATCAGCCATACTTATTCGTCGATCCATAGATGCCTTCTGTATCCAACGAAAAGCCTCAGGTTCAGTGAGCTTCATCTTCTCGCTCAACACGGACTTCGCTCTTTCCACTAACTTGCGCGTCTCAAGTCTATCGGCCAGATCTGAGACTTCGCTTTCTAGCGCCACCAACTGCGAGTGCCTGGATAAAGCAATCTCGATAGCAGGGAGAAGATCACTTGGGGTAAATGGCTTCACTAGAAAAGCCATGGCTCCCACCTCAGCTGCTCTTGCGACGAGTTCTTGCTGACTAAACGCAGTTAGCAACACCACGGGAATCTTCAGATCCGCAATTTTTTCGGCTGCGGAAAGGCCGTCCAAGTCCGGCATCTTTATATCCATGACAATCAAATCCGGTCTAAGTTGCTCGGCTAACTCGACGGCCATATTCCCATCTCCGGCCTCGCCAACAACATCAAAGCCGTGATCTCGGAGCGTTTCGACGATGTCCATTCGAATGAGGGATTCGTCCTCTGCCACAACGACTCTTCTTTGAGTTAATTGATCTGCCATGAGCCTAACTATATTCCAGTCACGCCAGTTGTGGGGAAACCAAATCCGTTAGACTTCAAGGCGTGGTGTTGGCCGGAATGGCGGAACGGCAGACGCGGAGCACTCAAAATGCTTTGTCCGAAAGGACGTGTGGGTTCGAATCCCACTTCCGGCACCACAATTATCAGCTTTTAGCCCCAGAGCCTACTTTGTGTACTCTCAACGTATTGGTAGAGCCGGAAACCCCGGGTGGTGTTCCAGCCACAACAACTACTTCGTCACCTGGCTTGCACAGGCCCTCCGCCAGGACAGTTCTATCAACTTGATCAAACATTGCGTCCGTGTGGTCTACTTTTCCAACTAGAAATGTTCGCGAACCCCAAACTAGCGACATTCGATTAGCTACATCTTCGTTAGGAGTAAAAGTAAGTACCGGCACTGCCGATCGCAGTCTAGAAATTCTCTTTAGGGAGTCTCCACTTTCAGTAAAGACACACACATATTTTGACCCGAGAAGCTCGGCTATCTCCATGGCTGCAAAGGAAACTGCACCGGCATGAGTGTGAGGTCTTGTTCCAAGGCTCGGGATTCGGTCCAGTCCGTTTTCCTCTGTGGAGTGGATAATTTTTGCCATGGTTTGAACTGTTTCCACCGGGAATTCACCGACGCTTGTCTCGCCAGAGAGCATTAGTGCGTCTGCTCCGTCTAAGACAGCATTTGCTACATCGCTAGTTTCCGCGCGAGTTGGAATACTTGAAGAGATCATCGATTCCAGCATTTGTGTCGCAACTATTACTGGCTTCGCCCACCTTCTTGCAAGCTCAACAGCGCGCTTTTGCACAAGCGGAACTTGCTCCAAGGGAAGCTCGACACCCAAGTCACCGCGGGCGACCATGATTCCATCGAACGCGTCAATAATTTCCTCGAGGTTCTCTACGGCTTGAGGCTTTTCAATTTTCGCGATGACCGGCAATGTTCTACCCTCTTCAACCATAATCTCGTGGACTCGAACGATGTCAGATGCATTTCGAACGAAAGATAGCGCAATCATGTCGACACCAGTAGTGAGAGCCCAGCGTAGATCTATCTCGTCCTTTTCTGACAATGCTGGTACGTTTACCGCAACACCAGGAAGATTAATTCCCTTGTTATTAGATACTTCGCCAGCAACCTCAACCTCAGCGGTCACGGTTGTAGCTGAAACAGCTGTAGCCCTTAGGCGAACTTTCCCGTCATCGATTAGAAGAAAATCACCGACCTTAACGTCATTGGGCAGGCCCTTAAAGGTAGTCCCGCACATGTTGACGTCGCCTTCAACATCCTCGGTTGTTATCTTGAAAGTCGCGCCCTTCTCGAGGTAAACGGGACCGTCCTTGAATTTTGCCAATCGAATTTTGGGACCCTGTAGGTCAACAAAAATACCTACAGACTTGCCTAGATCGGCTGCTGCTTTGCGCACCAGAGCGTAAATTCCTTCGTGGACATCGTGACTGCCGTGGCTTAAGTTCATTCTCGCGACATCCACACCCGCTTCGATTATGGCCTTTATGCTTTCGTAGCTGGATGTTGCCGGACCCAGAGTTGCAACTATCTTCGCGCGTCTCATTTTTTCCTTTTCGTTTCTGGCTTTTGGCCCTTGGTTAGCTGTATATGGAAATCGGTCGATCCGAAGCCTTCACCGGTGAAGGTAGCTCGGTGGTTCCTTCTAGGAACTTGTCTATGCTAGCTGCTGCAGCTCGCCCTTCGGCCATGGCCCAGACAATCAGCGACTGTCCCCGGCCGGCGTCGCCAGCTACGAAGACACCGTCTAGTTCCGAGGCAAAGCTGTCCTTGCGGCCGAAATTGCCCTTTTGATCGAGTGAAATTTCGATTTCGGCCACACACGACTCAACCTCGGGACCGGTAAAACCCAGAGCGAGCAAGACCAAGTCAGCCTCGATTACTCTTTCAGTTCCAGGCTTAGGCACTCGCTTTCCGTCTAGGAAATCAGTATCTGCAATTTTGATTCCGGTGACTTCCCCATCGGCTCCTACCAGTTCAAGGGTTGAAGAAAGATAGCTACGCTCGCCGAACTCTTCGTGCGCACTACTTACTTCGTAAAGATTTGGAAACATTGGCCAAGGTTGAGTCTCGGGTCTTTGCTCTGGCGGCTTCACTCCAATGGCTAAAGTTGTGACGCTTTTGGCTCCTTGTCTAGTCGCTGTTCCTAGACAGTCGGCACCAGTGTCTCCCCCGCCAAGGATCACTACACGCTTTCCTTTGGCTGATATCTGATTCTCAACAGCAAGTCCCGAAACTACGCGGTTGGCTTGAGTCAGATACTGCATTGCGAAGTGAACTCCCGAAAGATTTCGACCGGGTACCGCCAAATCCCTTGGAACCGAGGCCCCTGTTGCGATTAATACGGCATCGTAGCGCCTCCGCAAATCCGACCAACTTATGTCAGTTCCGATCTCGACGCCAACTCGGAACCTGACGCCCTCGGCCTCGAGCTGAGCTAATCGACGGTCGATGTGTTGCTTCTCCATTTTGAAGTCTGGGATTCCGTATCGAAGCAGTCCGCCAATTCTGTCGTCTCTTTCGAAAACTGCAACCGTGTGGCCCGCTCGAGCCAGTTGCTGAGCTGCGGCAAGTCCTGCCGGACCGGATCCAACAACCGCCACAGTTTTCCCGGTAAGGCGCTCCGGGGCGTGGGCCTGGACCCAACCATTATCGAAAGCCTCATCAATGATTGAGACTTCAATTTCCTTGATAGTCACAGCCGGTTGATTAATCGCAAGCACACAACTTGACTCACAGGGTGCAGGGCATAGCCTCCCGGTGAACTCTGGGAAATTGTTTGTAGCGTGAAGGCGGTCTATTGCCGTTGCCCCGTCCTTCCGCCAGACAGCGTCGTTGAACTCGGGTATAAGATTTCCCAGCGGACATCCTTGATGGCAAAACGGAACGCCGCAATCCATGCACCGACCAGCTTGTGCCTGGACCACGTCGGAGTCTCGCCTATCATAGACTTCCTTCCAGTCCATGATGCGAACTGAAACGGGCCTGCGATTTGCCGTCGAACGTTCGGTGGTCTTTAGGAACCCTCTTGGATCAGCCACTAGTCGCCTCCAGAATTTTTTTCCATGTTGTATCGCCATCTGGATCAATACCTTGCATTTGAGCGGACAGCCGTATTTCGCTGACACTTGCATAATCGGTTGGCATAACAACGGTGAAATGGGTGCGCTCAGTTTCAAAGTTGCTGCTTAGGCGCTCGGCTAGCAGTGAGCCGGTTTGCTGAACATGGGCATCTAATAGGTTTCTCAGCTCCGAAGCAAATTCTTCATTAAGTGGCATCAGGCGCAAGTCGTCAACTTTGAGAGCGTCAGGGTTTACATTTGCGTGATTCAGTTTGTATACAAAGGCATATCCCCCACTCATTCCGGCGCCGAGATTTCTTCCGGTACGACCCAAAATCACTGCTCGACCACCTGTCATGTATTCGAGCGCATGGTCACCGACTCCTTCAACCACTGCTGTCGCGCCCGAATTCCTAACCAAGAAACGCTCTCCCACGATGCCTGATATGTACATGCTCCCGCTCGTAGCACCGTATCCAATTACATTGCCAGCAATGGTGTTGTCTTCGGCAGCGAAGTTGGACCTCTCGTCGGGGCGAACCGCAATAGTTCCTCCGCTTAGGCCTTTGCCAACGTAATCGTTCGCGTCTCCAACAAGGGTGAGCTTAAGTCCACTCGGGATAAACGCTCCAAACGATTGACCGGCCGAGCCTCGAAGAGTGACTTGAATGGTTGAGTCCGCTAGACCCTCTGCGCCGAATCGCCTAGTTATCTCATGCCCAATCATTGTGCCAACGGCTTGCTCCGTGTTTCGAATGGGCAAATCCAATTCAACAAGCTGTGCGTCCTCGAGAGCTTTGTCGGCAAGCGCTATTAGCTTGTGGTCAAAGTGCTTTTCTAGCTCGTGGTTTTGAGTTGTAAAGCGACGCTTGGGTGCGTTCACATCCAAACCCGACCCTTGGAGAATTGGAGTCAGATCTAGACCATCGGCCTTCCAGTGAGATATCGCCTTATCGATGTCGAGTAGATCTGTTTGTCCAATCGCCTCGTCAAGAGACCTAAATCCTAGACTTGCCAAAATCTCCCTGACTTCTTCAGCAAGGAATTCAAAAAAGTTGATAACGAACTCCGGCTTACCTGTAAAACGTTCTCTGAGAACAGGGTTCTGGGTTGCTACTCCTACAGGGCAAGTATCTAGATGACAGACTCGCATAAGTATGCATCCCGAAACCACCAGCGGTGCCGTTGCGAAACCATATTCCTCGGCCCCCAGCAACGCTGCGACAACTATGTCCTTGCCTGTTTTCATCTGGCCGTCAACTTGAACGGAGACTCTGTCTCGCAATCCGTTGAGCATTAGGGTCTGCTGTGTTTCCGCTAGACCTAGCTCCCAGGGCGTACCTGCATGCTTTAGGGAATTAAGTGGCGAGGCTCCGGTTCCACCATCGTGACCCGAGACCAAGATGACATCTGCCTTGGCTTTAGCGACTCCAGCCGCGACTGTTCCGATACCAACTTGACTGACTAGCTTGACGTGCACCCGTGCCGAGGAATTGGCACGTTTTAGGTCGAAAATCAGTTGCTTTAGATCTTCAATTGAGTAGATGTCGTGATGAGGTGGCGGTGAAATTAGTCCAACTCCTGGAGTTGAGTATCTCGTTTTGGCAATCCAGGGATATATCTTGTTGGCAGCAAGTTGACCGCCTTCTCCAGGCTTTGCCCCTTGGGCCATTTTTATTTGAAGGTCATCGGCGTTTGAGAGATACATGCTTGTGACACCGAAGCGTCCAGAGGCAACTTGCTTGATGGCGCTTCGTCTTTCGGGGTCAAGCAATCGCTCTAGATCTTCGCCACCTTCGCCGGTATTAGATTTCGCGCCGAGCTTGTTCATGGCAATGGCCAGAGTCTCGTGGGCTTCCTGGGAGATGGAGCCGTAGCTCATCGCGCCGGTAGAGAACCGCTTGACAATCTCAGATGCAGGCTCTACCTCGTCAATCGGGACAGGTTTGCGGACCTTGTCTTTGAACTTGAACAAACCACGCAGAGTCATAAGGCGCTCCGCCTGGTCGTCGACTGAACGCGTGTATTCCTTAAAGATGTCGTAACGCTTAGCACGAGTTGAATGCTGAAGCTTGAATACGGTCTCCGGATTGAAAAGGTGAGGAGGCCCTTCACGACGCCATTGGTATTCGCCACCCACGTCAAGGCTTCTATGGATGTTTACGGCACGCTCTACTGGGTAGGCACTTGAATGTCTAGCGGCAATCTCCTGGTGCAGGACCTCAATCCCAATGCCGCCCAACTGGGAGACAGTGCCGGTGAAATACTTCTCAACAACGTCAGCGTTTAGTCCAATAGCCTCAAAGCATTGGGCCCCACTGTAAGAAGACACGGTCGAAATGCCCATCTTGGACATAATCTTTAGAACGCCCTTACCTAGTGACTTGATTAAATTCGAAGATGCCTGCTCAAAACTAATGCCCTCAAGAGAACCGCTTCGCACCATAAGCTCAACTGATTCGAGAGCTAGGTAAGGATTTACAGCAGCTGCGCCATAGCCAACTAGTGCCGCTACATGATGGACCTCGCGGACGTCTCCGGCTTCAACAACTAGGCCTACCATTGTCCTGCGTCCGGTGCGAATCAAGTGATGATGCACCGACGAAGTCAACAGAAGTGATGGGATCGGCGCAAGGTCCCTGTTTGAGTTGCGATCCGAAAGGATCAGATAGGTTGCTCCATCATTGATGGCTGCATCAACTTCACGATTTAGCTTTTCGAGCCTCTGCTCCAAAGCCACTGCTCCATCCGAGACTTTATACAGACCCTGAACCACAAAAGCCTCGCCGCTACCGGCTATTTCATCAATATGTTTTATCTTGGCCAGCTCGTCATTACTGAGAGCGGGGAAATCGAGGATTACCTGCTTCGCATGCGAAGGACCTGCCGAAAGAAGATTTCGCTCCGGACCAATTCCCGTCGAAAGCGATGTCACCACCTCTTCGCGGATCGCGTCGAGAGGAGGGTTTGTAACCTGCGCAAATTGCTGAACAAAATAGTCAAAAAGAAGGCGAGGTCGGTCGCTGATTGCAGCGATGGGTGTATCGGATCCCATCGCGCCTAGTGGCTCAGTGCCAGCAGTTGCCATTGGCTTGAGCAGGATTTTCAGTTCCTCTTCGGTGTATCCGAAGGTACGTTGTCTGCGATTGACTGATGACGGAGTGTGAGCGATGTGCTCTCGTTCCGGCAAATCACGCAGATTGATTCGATTCTCGCCAAGCCACGTCTCCCACGGCTCAGAAGCGGCGATGTCTGACTTTATTTCGTCATCCTCGATTATGCGTCCTGCCGCAGTGTCAACCAAGAACATCTTCCCTGGTTGCAATCGGCCCTTTCGAACAATCTTTGAAGGGTCTATGTCTACAACCCCAATCTCTGAAGCTAAGACCACAAGACCATCTTCAGTAATGATGTATCGCCCAGGCCTAAGACCATTCCTATCAAGTGTGGCACCGACCAATGATCCGTCTGTAAAGATTACGGCCGCGGGTCCGTCCCATGCTTCCATGAGCATTGAGTGGTATTCATAAAAGCTTTTCCGCACGGGATCCATGTCCGCGTGCTTTTCCCAGGCCTCCGGAATCATCATCATCATTGCATGAGGAAGTGATCGTCCCGCCAGATAAAGCAGCTCAACAACTTCATCAAAGGAGGCGCTGTCACTTGCTCCCCTTGTGATTATCGGCTTTAGGGATTCAATATCGCCCAGCAGTTCAGATTGAAGTTGGGCCTCTCGTGCCTTCATCCAGTTCCGGTTTCCCCGCACAGTATTAATCTCGCCATTGTGAGCGATCATCCGATAGGGATGGGCCAGTGGCCAGGAAGGAAAAGTATTCGTGGAAAATCTAGAGTGAACGAGTGCCAATGCGGACACCATAGTTCGGTCACTCAAGTCAGGGAAGAAAGGTTCCAACTGCAACGTGGTGACCATACCCTTGTAAACAATGGTCTTTGCTGAAAGAGAAGGGTGATAGATACCGATTTCACTCTCGCTGCGTTTACGTAATCGGTACAAAGCACGCTCAAGGTCAAGACCGGTGGCGCCCTTTTTGGATGCGACGAATACTTGCGAGATGTACGGCATGGCTTCACGAGCAAGATCCCCGAGCACCTCAGGGTTGATTGGAACCTTCCGCCAGGCAATCACACTGAGGTGTTCCTCGGAAGCAAGCTTGGCGAAGCTGTCCCGGTCAACGCTGCGCTCGTTAGAGTCATTGGATTCAAAAACCACACCAGCACCATATTCACCAGCCCTGGGAAGTTGAACTTCAAGTTGCGCCCTGAAAAATGCATCCGGCATCTGAATGAGTATTCCTGCACCGTCACCTGTTCCAGCATCAGAGCCAACTGCGCCACGGTGCTCGAGGTTTCGGAGAGCTGTTAGCGCGGTTTCGATGATGTCGTAGCCAGGAGTCCCTCTGAGCGTTGCCACCATGGCAAGGCCACAAGCATCTTTTTCCGAATCGGGCTGGTACAGCCCAGATTTGGGCAATCGCCCGAAGCGTTCAAACGGGGAAACAGCGCGCATGCATCACTCCAATCAAAAAATTTGATGGGACAACGCTGGCCCGAACAACAGTTACTGAGACGGAACTGGAACCAGGCACTTTTGATGCCGATGGGGGCCTTGTGAGGCTACTTCTTTGATACTACCTTACCCTCAGCGTCAGTGGCATCGTCAGGGTTGTTTTTGTCTTCTAGCGAAAGTGATTCGGGAATAGAAGTATTCTCGGAAATCGCTGGCTCTCGACCAGCCCGATACACAGAGGTCTCAATGCCAGGGTGTCGTCTGGACTGAACCACCATTATCAACACTCCTACAGCTATTCCTGCAAGTGCGGACCAGATGTTTATTCGAAGTCCAAGCAGAACCTCGCTTGGGTCTATCCGGATGGCTTCGACCCAGATTCGTCCTAGCGAGTAATAAACGAAGTAAAGGCCAAACATCTTTCCCCAACGCAGTTTGAACTTGCCGTCAGCGGCAAGTAGCAAAGCAACACCAGCTAGCGACCAAATTGATTCATATAGAAATGTCGGGTGAAAAAGCACTCCCTCTGGAAGGCCGGCCGGGTAAGCGGGGTTGCTACTAGGAATTTGAAGTCCCCAAGAAAGATCAGTCGGAGTTCCAAAAAGTTCGTTGTTGAAATAGTTTCCCCATCGACCAATGGCTTGGGCCAACAGCACTCCAGGCGCAACTGCGTCAAGGTATGAAGTAAACCTAATTCCTGCCTGCCTTGCCCCGATAAAAGCACCAAGGGCTCCGAATGCAAGAGCACCATAGATCGCTAAACCACCCTCCCAGATTCTGAAAACTGCGAGTAGGTCGGCACCGGAGAGAAAGTAATCGTTTGGATGCGTAATCACATGGAAGAATCGACCGCCTACAATTCCGAATGGAATGGCCCACAAAGATATGTCCAGGGCAATTCCTGCCTCTCCACCTCGAGCACGAAGTCTGGATTCAGTAAGAAGTAAAGCAAAGACTATTCCAGTCAGGATAAACAGTGCATAGAAGTGAATCCGGAGTGGTCCAAGTTCTATGTAGCTAATGTCAGGAGAGGGGATTGAGGAAAAAATTCTTAGTACGCTCACTTTGACTTGCCTTTCGCTAGCTCTGAAACTTTTCTTCTGAGGCCATCAAGACCGCCCTGCTGGTAAGCCTTGACGAAGGCCGAGCCGACAATTGCACCATCAGCGTAGCTGTTTATGTCTCGAACCTGTGCTGCTGTGGAGACTCCTATGCCCACAGCAGTCATTGAATCCGACGACTGAGTTCTAACCTCAGCTACAACTTGCTTTGCCTTCTGATCTAAATCTTCCCTGGCTCCAGTTATGCCCATGGTTGATACTGCATACACGAACCCGACTGAATTTGCGCATGCGCTCTCAGTTCGAGCTGGCGAGCTCGTTGGGGTCGCAAGGAAAACTCGATCCAGACCGTGGTTGTTTGTGGCTCCAATCCACCCGGAAGCCTCGTCCGGTATCAGATCAGGAGTTATTGCACCTGAAGCACCAACGGCCGCAAGTTCGGAGGCGAATTTCTCTTGCCCGTATTGCATCACAGGGTTCCAGTAGGTCATAACCAGTACTGGCGCACTTACTCGGGAAGTGACCTCTCTAATGGCATCGAAAGTGTGCCTTAACCGAAAGCCGTTAGCCAGTGCTTGTTCAGTTGCCTGCTGAATTACTATTCCATCCATTACTGGATCGCTGTACGGAATTCCAAGCTCCAGAACATCAACTCCCGACTCACACATGACAACCGCCGCGTCGATTGATTCCTTAAGGGAAGGGTAGCCCAGTGGGAAATACCCGATGAGCGAACCACCGTTGCCCTTGTTTCGCCTCAAGACGTCCTCTGTGCGGCTCATTAGATCAACCCGAAATACTTCGCGGCAGTTTCCATGTCCTTATCTCCCCTACCGCTAAGGTTGACCAGAATTTTACTGCCTGGCCTAAGAGTTGGCATGAGTTTTTCAATTCCCGCAAGTGCATGTGCCGTCTCGATGGCGGGAATAATGCCCTCGTTTCTTGACAGAAGTTTGAGAGCCTCCATCGCCTCCGTATCGGTCACAGGAATATATTCAGCACGGCCAATGTCTTTTAACCAGGCATGCTCAGGGCCGACTCCGGGATAATCAAGTCCAGCAGAAATTGAATGAGACTCGAGGGTCTGGCCGTCCTCATCCTGCAAAAGATAGCTCTTGGCTCCGTGCAGGACTCCAGGTCTTCCCATACTCAAAGTAGCCGCATGCCTAAGTGTGTCGACACCATCGCCGGCTGCCTCCATGCCAACTAATCTGACACTTTCGTCATCGAGGAACGCGTGGAAAATTCCGATTGCGTTTGAGCCACCCCCGACGCAGGCTGCAACAACATCAGGAAGCGAACCAAATTGGTCAAGCATTTGCTGCCTTGCCTCGATGCCAATCACCGAGTGAAAGTCACGAACCATTGTTGGAAATGGGTGAGGCCCAGCTACGGTACCAAGTAAGTAGTGTGTATTTTCTACGTTTGCGACCCAGTCCCGAAGAGCTTCGTTGATGGCGTCTTTCAATGTGCGGGAGCCAGTGGTCACCGGAATCACTTCTGCACCCAGAAGCCTCATGCGAGCTACGTTCAGTGCCTGCCTGACGGTGTCAACTGCGCCCATGTAGACAACGCACTCGAGGCCAAGAAGTGCAGCGGCTGTTGCACTAGCGACGCCGTGTTGTCCCGCACCAGTTTCAGCGATGATTCGTGATTTTCCCATGCGCTTGGCAAGAAGGGCTTGTCCTAAGACGTTATTGATCTTGTGCGACCCGGTGTGATTGAGATCCTCGCGCTTTAGGAAAACACGGATGTCACCAATCGACGCTGCAAATTTCGGAGCTTCGGTGATTATCGAAGGCCTGCCGGTATATGTCTTGTGCAGGTGGGCCAGCTCGGCAATGAACTCGGGGTCATTTTTTGCGTGCTGGTAAGTTTCATCAAGTTCATCGAGAGCGGCAATCAGCGATTCGGGGACGAACCTGCCACCAAATTCACCAAAATACGGGCCGACTTGCTCGGTTAGTTTCTGCACCATTTATAGAGTCTAGACCTTGGGAATTTGAGTAAAGGACGAAATCAGCTCCATCGGATTACCAGTTACGAGCGCTTCCCCGACTAGGACACAGTCTGCCCCGGCGGCCGCGTAGTCCATCACATCTTGAGAATTTCGCACGGCCGATTCCGCCACCTTTATTGTTGATTTGGGTAAGTACCCCACCAGCGAAGCAAATAGTGCTCGATCTGTCTCAAAAGTCTTCAAATCACGCGCGTTTATCCCGACAAGCCTCGCCCCGATGGCGGCCGCGAACTCGACTTCAGCTCGGTTATGCGTTTCGAGAAACGCTGTCATTCCGAGAGATTCTGTAAAGGCTTTCAGTCGAATAAGAACATTGTCTTCCAGACCAGCCGCTATGAGAAGAACGATGTCGGCTCCGTGCGCTCTTGCCTCAAGAATTTGGTACTCATTGCAAATAAAGTCCTTGCGAAGTACAGGGACCTTGCAAGCTGCACGAACCACTTTGAGATCATCTAGCGAACCTTTGAACGAGCGTTGTTCGGTAAGAACGCTGATTGCGGACGCACCGGCCTGCTCATACAAGATTCCTAGGCCTGCTGGATCCGCAATCATAGCCAGGTCACCTTTGGTTGGGCTTGCCCGCTTTATTTCGGCGATTACACCTATGTGACTGACGTCGCTAAAAAATGAGATTGCGTCTAGTGCAGCTGCTGATTCCAAAGCCAATGCCTCTAGTTGCGAGCTGGAAACGCTTACCTGTCGCCCATCCGAGTCGGCCAGAGAGCCAGCATATAGAGAGTCAAGCACTTACTGTTTTGACCTGGATCCGCCGACGCCACAGCCCGCCTTTTTTAGGAAGAAACCCACAGCTAAGCCAACTAAGGCTAGGCCCGCAGAGGTCACAACTAGGACTGGTTCATCAAACCAAAAAAACATTGTCCCAAGGGCAACTGCCAAAATGATAATGGAGACGGTCGCCCAGGCAGCAACGGAGTCGCCGTGTCCTGGCTCTACGTTACGTTCAGACATTTTTGAACTCCTCCTGTTGGCACTAGTTTATCAATTAAACCTAGCGCTGACTTTCCCAGAGATCACCCGAGTCTTGATCCTCAGGTGCCGATGGATTTCTTACTCTAGGCGAAGCCTTGAGTGAGCTTCTAGCAACGAGGACCAATAGATTTATAGCCAAAGCAAAAATGTAGACCCCCCACATAGAGGTCGTAATGGTTGACTGAATGAACTCAATTTGGCCAGCGCTCCCAACAACTCCCGTGATCTCGGCGACTTTAGTTTCTACCGCAATCTGAACAGCCATTGCGCCTGATGATGACACTGCTATTAGATGCCAGAGCTGAATGGGAATAAGTAGCGCCGCAATCAGACGTCCAAAAAGCTCTGGGGTAAAAAGATTGGTAAGCAATGCAACTGCTTGAAGAAGGATCAGAGCGCTAGCCACCGGGAAGGCTTGGAATCCTGATACTTCAAGGTTTTGACCTCCCGCAGCTAGCGTCAGGTCAACTTCAGCCCACGAAAGACCAGCAAAGATGGACATTAGAAAAATCGTCAAAACCCAGGTCATGGTTAGCCTTTGCCTGGTCAATTTTTGTATCTAGTCATACTATTGGCGGCCTGTATAGCTCGAAGAGGGGCTGAAGCCTTACTGAGAGTTTCTTGGTTCTCGCTCTTAGGATCACTGTCCAAAACTATTCCGGCACCAGCCTGAACGTGCGCTAGCCCGTCGCGAATCACAGCCGTCCTAATTGCTATTGCAAGGTCAGCGTTTCCAGCAAAGTCGAAATAGCCAACTACGCCACCAAACAATCCCCGGTTAGCCGGTTCGAGATTCTCAATAATCTCAAGTGCCCTGGGTTTCGGCGCTCCCGAGAGCGTTCCTGCCGGAAAAGTTGCCCTGACTACATCTACCGCACTTGAACCGGTTAAAACCTTTCCTGAAACTGTTGAGACGAGATGCATGATGTGGCTATATCGTTCGACTGTCATGAACTCTGTTACTGCAACGCTGGAAGGCTCGCAAACCTTTAAGAGATCGTTTCTGGCAAGGTCCACGAGCATAAGGTGCTCCGCCTTCTCCTTGGCATCCGAGCTAAGTTCAGTAGCAAGGGCTAGGTCGGCATCACCAGTTTTTCCCCTCGGCCTTGAACCGGCGATTGGGTGCAGCACGGCTTCACCGGCGTTTATTCGGACCAGCGCCTCGGGTGAGGATCCAACCACCGCAAAGTCACCGTGCTCATCAAAAAAATTCAACAGGTACATGTAGGGGCTTGGGTTAATTGCTCGCAGCATCCGATACACATCAAGAGGCGAGGCGGAGGTTGCCATGTCAAAACGCTGCGAGATAACCACTTGAAAGACATCGCCAGCCACGACATGCTTCTGGGCCTCTAAAACAGATTGCTCAAACTCCTGGTCGCTAGTTCGTCTTGAAAACTTGGGGTCGGCGTTTAGGTCAACTTGGGCCAGAAACGTTTCAACTGTGCCAAGCAATCCCTTCTTCATGGATTGGATGCGCGCAAGAGCTGCCTCGTACTCAGCTGCAATGTCTGATATCTCTTGAATGTACATGTTCGATACGAGCTTTAGAGAGGAGTCCAGGTGGTCCACCACAACCATGTCACGGATTACGGCCATGGCCAGATCAGGAATCGGGAACTCTTTCTTCTTTGCTTCGGGAAGATTCTCGATTTGATGAATGGAATCCCATCCCATTAGTCCTACCATTCCAGACACCAGCGGAGGTAGGTCCTCTACAGGGGCCGCCTTCCACTTGCGCTGAAGTAGCTCCAAGGCATCGAAGCCAGAAAGACCAGAAAGCTCCGTTTCTCCCAAAGGCGACGGATGTTTATCGGAGGAGTTCTTCCAACTGAGTCCAGAGTCAGTTGATATCAAAAAGCCCAAGTTCGAAACCCCGATGAAGCTATACCGAGACCATACACCTTGCTCGGCAGACTCTAAAAGAAAGCTGCCTGGCACTAGCATCGCGAGTTTCTCAAAGATTGATAGCGGTGTTTCGGTCCCAGAAAACATTGACTGAACCACTGGAATTACTTGATGGCTTTTCGCTAGTTCCTTGGCCTGGTCAAGCGTGATCACTTTAGAGCCCGTTCTCTAAAGTCAACTCGAATGTATTTCTTGGAAACTTCGGGACAGCGTCCTCTAAAAGTAGCCATGCTCTATTCAACCGTTGCTCGCTGGCGAAGTAGGTCAATCTGGCTATTCCTATTTGTCTCTGAAAACACCGCGGTCCCCGCTACGAAAGTATCCGCCCCGGCTTTTGCCAGCAAGCCGATATTCTCGATGGTAATGCCGCCGTCAACCTGGATTGACAGTTCCAGCTCATTCTTGGTGGCATAAGCACGTGCGCTACTTACTTTAGAAATAGTGCTTTCAATTAGGCTCTGGCCTCCAAAACCTGGTTCAACAGTCATCACCAAAAGCATGTCCAGAAGCGGCAAGAGGTCTTCAACTTCGGCGAAGCTTGTACTAGGTTTTATAGCCATGGCTGGCTTAGCGCCAGCTTCCCTGATCTGAGTTATCAAGACTTCAGGGGACGAGGCCGCTTCGTAGTGGAAGGTCACCGATTCACAAAACTCGCCATACTTTGAAGCCCAAAGTTCTGGTTGATCAATCATTAGGTGGATATCGAGAGGCACCCGTGTCACCTCTGAAATTCGACGCACAACAGGTAAACCAATTGTCAGATTGGGAACGAAATGACCGTCCATAACATCGACGTGAATCAAGTCAGCACTGCTGATGGATTTCAACTCGGATTCGAGGTTAGCGAAATCCGCACTGAGTATGCTGGGCGCAATTCGAACCATCATCTATCTAGTTTAGCGATTTGCGAAACATCGCTAGAAACATTGCATCGGTTCCCTGAACGTGTGGCCAAAGCTGGCAAGTCCTCAGGCTGGCATCAAGTCTTAGGTTGGGATTTATCTCGTTCAGGATTTCATTGGCGTTGATCAGCTCTAGCTCACCTTTGTATTTCGCTTCGGCCCAAGCCACCTGAGCAGTGGTTTCTGAAAGGTGTGGGGAACACGTTACATAAGCAAGGACTCCCCCGGGATTGAGTGTGCCCCATGCGCTCTCAAATAGCTGTCTCTGCAGTTTTACTAGGTCGACAAGGTCTTCGCTGTTCCGACGCCACCTCGCCTCTGGCCGTCTGCGAAGGGCTCCCAGGCCAGTGCATGGTGCATCAAGAAGAACTCGTGAAAACTTCTCTGGAAGGTCTCCTAGGTCGCGACCGTCTAACGTTGTGAGCTCGAACTTTCCAATCGGATCAAGAGCTTTTGCCACTAGCTCAGTTCTGTGAGGTAGAACCTCGTTGCAAATCAACTCAACGTCTCTCTGTTTGGCGACAGCAGCCATTACAGCTGCTTTACCGCCTGGACCAGCACAAATGTCCAACCACTTGTTGTCTGGACAGCCTGTCTTGGCAGCGAGCAAAGCAAGCACCATCAGCTGTGATCCTTGATCCTGAACTCTCGCCCTACCTTCTCGCACGGCCTCAATGCTTGAAGGATTCCCGCTGATTTCAACGCCGATTGGGGAAGCTGGACCTAAGGAATCTGCGTCCGCCAGATCCTGAGGCTCGGATAGCCCAGGCAGTGCAACCAGAGATACTTTAGCTGGCCTATTGTCGCTTGCCAGCAGGGCCTCAAGTCCTGCTTGCATCTGCCTGGAACTAAGGGCTGACTTGAAGGCCTGTACTATCCACATTGGATGCGAATACTGCAGAGATAGCGCTTCTAGCACGGGTAGTTTTGATGTGACTGCATCTATCCAATCGTCTTTATCCTTCGAGGCGACTTTACGTAGAACTGCATTTACGAATCCGACGGAACCCTTATTGGCCTTGGCTTTGGCAAGATTCACTGTCTCGTTTATAGCAGCGTGGGTGGGCACACGCATCTCAAGAAGCTGGTGAACACCCAGAAGTAAAACCAGTTGTGCTGCTGGCTCTATGTCTAATAGCTGCCTGCCTGAAGCTTTTTCAATAATGCTCTCGTAAAGCGAACGATTTCGGATTGTTCCGAAAGCTAATTCCTGGACGAAGCCCGCATCCCTACCATCGAGATTTGCGCGTCTGAGTAAAGTGGGTAAAAGAAGATTCGCGTAGGCATCGTCATTTTCCACTCGACTCAGAAGCTCGAACGCGATCTCTCTCGTCACGAAAGCAACAGCTTCTGTTGCCTCAAACCCCGAAACCAGTCAGCGCCAGCCATCACGGCCTTGCCCGCAGGCTGAACAAGTAATAGAACAAGGGCCACATCTGAGCAACCAACTAATAGCTCACCGCTATTCAATACGGCTTCACCCTCGGGAATACCCGTCACGTTCGATACCCGAGTTTCTAAAACCCTTACGGACATTTCGTTTGTCTCAAACCAAGCAACTGGTTCAGGGTTCATGGCTCGTACCATATTGTGAACAACTCGCGCTGACTTCCCGAAATCAAGCTTTGCATCTTTTCGGCTCAACTTTTTTGCAACCCGAATCAGGGGTGACCGCTCTTGAACGATTTGATTATCCAGTCGCTGATCGAAATTGTGCAACGTCTCCAAAAGCAGGTTAGAGCCGACGGAGGTCAAGGCTAGGAGAAGAGAGCTGGCATTCATGCTCTCTCCAATCTCAAGCAGTTTGCTCGCAAGAATGGGGCCTGTGTCTACTCCTTCGTCCAATCTAAAAATAGTCACACCCGTTGCTTCCTTTCCGTCTAAAAGTGCGTATTGAACTGGAGCCGCGCCTGGATACTCGGGAAGCAATGAATAGTGAACGTTAATCCAACCAAGTTCTGGGGTTTCCAAAACATCCGGGCCGAAAATTGCCCCGTAGGCAACAACAATTCCGAGTTGGGCCTCAAGACCGCGCATCCATTCAACAACTGCAACAGAAATCGAATTGGACTTTCGAACTTCAATTCCGTGCTTAGATCCGACAGAAGCAACCGGGGACTCCGTCAGAACTCTTGAGCGACCAATACGAGCATCCTCACGGGTTAAAATCCCTACCACGTCAAGCCCGCTTGCCAACAGTGACTCAAGTGTCTTGGCGGCGTTGTCGGGTGTTCCTGCGAAAATTATTCTCAAGTTCTCTCCGTGCCTAGACTACTTCAGCGTCATTCATCTTTATCGTCACTGCCCGGGCATTACGCCCAGAATCGGTGACTCTAGATCTTCCGCTTGCGATGCGCGTGACCTCACTCTTTAGGTGCCTTGCCAGCGAAATACCCTCGGAATACTGGTACTTGAAAATCAGTCTCCACAGACTAGAGCCTGGCTTTCCAGGCACCGGTGCAGGCCCGATTTTCACAACTGAGCCGAATTGAGAAAGCGATTCCGAAATAGCGCTGACCAGATTCAGTTCAGCCGTCACGCTTCCCATGCGAACGGCGGGGGGTAATTGCAGTTCCTTTCTGGCCGCAAGCTCATTGCTGGAAATCCTTGAGTGGTCCCACAGCGCAAAAAGCTGAGCCAGTTCACCTGAAACGCCCACTAGAACGCCATTTGACTTCGTAGCCAGCTTCGCGACCGCATTCGACCACACTCTTACAGATTCCTCAAGGGATCGAAGATTTTGTTTACCCAGAAAAATGCGAGCATCCAGCAAGACCACAGCAGCATACCCGCCTGCAAGATATGGCTCAGCTCCCGCTGTTGCAACCACTAGCGTCTTCCCTGGCTTAATGCGAACTAACCGGTTTTCTCCGGTTGACTCGACTACTCGGGCTGATGGGAATGATTTGCCGAGCTCTGCGGCAGTTCGTGTAGCACCCGCCCGTCCTAGGGAAAACTCGGCAGAGCCACAGTTGCACAGGTAGTCCAACGCAAAGCCGTTGCACCAACGGCATTTCTTTGACCCGCCACTGTCGACCCAGAGCGGACCACTGCAATTGGGGCAGCGGGCAACTTCGTCGCACAACTTGCAGTACAGGGCCGTGCTATCTCCTAGGGAGGCTACCTGAACAAGAACAGACCCCACAATTAATCCCTGCCTGATTGCGTTGTAGGCATGAGAGTCCACTCGAAGGCCAGGTTCTGAAATGGAAATTCGGGGTGGCGAGTAGCTAAGGGTCGCGTCAGAGAGGTATCCAGTGTCTAACAATCGTCTTACATCCGTGGACATCGAATGAGACGCCATAACCAATGAGCAATCCTGAATTGACTCTCGTACCAACGCAACATCTCTGGTGTGCAGGTAGGGCGAGGATTGATCTACGTAGCTTCGATCAGATTCGTCATACAAAAGAATTGAACCTAGCTTGTGCACTGGTGCGAATGCGGCTGATCGGGAACCCACAACAATCCGAGGTTGACGGTCCAACGCGCGCAAGAAACCGGTGTACTGTTTCGATTTCGCCTGCTCCTGTGAATAATCGGCGAGATAACTATCAAGCCCTAAAGCTTTTATCGCACTCACGACGATGGTGTGCTCTCGATAATCAGGCACCAAAATGATCGTGGACTGTCCCCGCTGTATGTTCTTGACTGCGATTGCCAAAAACAAAGCTAGCCAAGCAGGCGTGCTTATCTGCTTTTGACCTAGGGCAAGCTTAAGTTCCCGAGGTTCCGAGAGTAGAAATGCTCTAGCACCAGCAGCAGCAAGTTCCGACAGATACTCCGCCTCGAAAGTCGACGCCATCTCCCCCTGAATAGCATCAGTGACTTCACTAAATGCTGTATGCGCTGCATAAGCGCGCGGCATGTGAGCTGGAATAGCGGTCTTGAGAACTTCCCCTAAAGCGCAGGCGCTTCTTTCAGCAAGTTGCCTACACAGCAAGAAGATTTCCGATTCTAAGAATGCGCCAGTACCAACAATCGATTGAACTTCAGACAGTTGCCCTTTGAAATCGGAAGATTCGGCAAATTCAATTACAAACGCCTCGAGTGATTTCTTTGAGTTCCCGAACCCAACTTTTACTCGAGACCCTATAGAAATGTTGTCTAGCAAGGCATCTGGGACTACGTAATCAAACAATCTATCGAGTTGAGGCAATCCAGACTGGATAGCCAACCTAGCTATCTTGGACATGCTAAATGTTAAGAGCTGATCGCAGCGCGTCTACACGGTCAAGATTCTCCCACGTGAACCCAGGAAGCTCTCTTCCAAAGTGTCCGTAAGCTGCAGTCTTTGCGTAAATCGGCCTTAGGAGTTCTAACTGCTCAACGATTGCGCGCGGCCGCAGATCAAATATGTCGCGTATGGCTGCTTCGATAAGTGAAGTCTCAATCTTTTCGGTTCCAAAAGTCTCGAGGTAGACACCGACTGGGTTTGCAACACCAATTGCATAGGCAACTTGGACCTCGGCGCGGTCTGCTGCTCCCGAAGCCACAACATTTTTGGCGACCCAGCGCATGGCATACGCTGCCGAGCGATCAACCTTCGATGGGTCCTTACCGCTGAATGCTCCGCCACCATGTCTGGCAGCGCCACCGTAGGTGTCGACAATGATTTTGCGACCAGTCAGGCCAGCATCACCCTGCGGTCCACCGAAAACGAATTTGCCGGTTGGGTTGATGAAATACTTGGCAGCTGAATAATCAAGACCAGATTCCTCAAGTATCGGAGTGATAACTGACTCATTAATAGCCGCATGAATGTCCGATTGCGAAATTCCATCGTCATGTTGGCTAGACACAACAATGGCTTCGATAGTTTTTGGCGTCGCACCATCGAAACCAACGGTGACCTGAGTCTTACCATCAGGTCGAAGGAAGGCAACTTGCCCACTCTTTCTAACTTGTGCAAGTTTTTCTGAAAGCTTATGAGCTAGAAAAATGGCAGTCGGCATGAATGTCGCAGTTTCATTGCTGGCGTATCCAAACATAAGACCCTGATCACCCGCACCTTGAGTTTCGAAACGATCCGTTGAACCAAGGTCCCGAACCTCAAGACCCGCATCGACTCCTTGTGCGATGTCCGGCGACTGTTGGCCAATCGACACTGACACTCCACAGCTTTCCCCGTCAAAGCCAATCTTCGACGAGTTGTAGCCGATTCCAAGAATCGTCTCTCTAACAATCGAAGGAATCTCAACGTAGCCCGAGGTGGAGACCTCTCCCGCCACGTGTACCAAACCAGTTGTCACCATTGTTTCTACCGCGACTCTTGCATTTGGGTCTTGCACCAACATCGCATCCAAAATGGCGTCAGAAATTTGATCGCAAACTTTGTCCGGGTGACCTTCGGTCACTGACTCTGAAGTGAATTGCCTCAGTTTGGTCATGATCCCCCAATCTTGCTTTGCAGTTCCATCAATATGGCCTTTGCAATGCTGGACTTGCTTCCCTCGTATTCCTTTAGTGAATCACCCGATATCAACAGAACTTTATTCTGATCACTGCCGAATACGCTTCCACCACTTATGTCGTTGGCAATTACGTAGTCACAACCCTTGGAAGCTAGTTTCGATTTCCCGAGAGTAGCAAGGTCGGGGTCCGCTTCAGCTGCAAAACCAATGGTAATTGCTTTCCTCGAACCGGCTTTGAGTGCATTAGTTGTTTCAAGCAAAATGTCCGGGTTTGCCCTCAGCTGTAGCTCCAGGTTGCTACCAATCTCGGAGCGCTTCAATTTCTGATCAGATGGACTTACTGGAGAATAGTCAGAAACAGCCGCAGCCATGATTAAAACACCAAACCAATCCCTTTTTGCGGCCACTGCCTTACCTAATTCAGCAGCGGTCCCAACGCAAGTGACGTCAAACCCTTTGTACATTTGCTCATCAAGGTTTACAGCGATGAGGTGAACCTCTGCTCCTAGGTGTTTAGCCTCGGTTGCGAAGGCAACACCTTGTTTCCCCGAAGAATAGTTTCCGACGTACCTCACGGCGTCTATTGGCTCCCTGGTACCACCTGCAGTTACGCAAATCCTAATTCCGGTGAGCGGTCCCTTTAGTTGCGCCAGTGAAGCTTCGAAGATTTCTTTCGGTTCAGCAAGTCGTCCAACTCCACTGTCATCGCCTGTCAATCGTCCAACACCAGGGGCCACTATTTCATAGCCCCTAGATTCGAGCGTTGCGATGTTGGCCATGGTTGCAGCGTTCTCCCACATTTCGGAATGCATAGCTGGTGCGAGAACAACCGGTACTTTGGCAGCAAGAACCGTGGTCGTTAGTAAGTCGTCGGCAATTCCGGCGGAAATCTTAGCAATAAATGATGCCGTCGCTGGCGCAACGACTATTAGATCTGCCGATTTTGCAATAGCGATGTGCTTCACCTGATCAACGTCAGTAAAAAGATCTGGGTCAACCACGGACACTGGATTCTTAGAAAGAGCCTCCAGAGTTGTCTTCCCTATGAACTTGAATGCGTTTTCGGTGGCGACAACCTGCACGTTGTGGCCGGATTCGGAGAAAAGTCTTATAAGAGGAGCACTTTTGTACGCCGCTATACCACCGGTGACACCGACGACTACGTTGGCCACTGCTAGACGCCTGTTAGTCTAGGTGGCGCTTTGAAAGAAGACCCTGGTCCACCTCGTGTAGGGCGATAGTCAGTGGCTTCTCGTCAATAGTCACATCGACCAGAGGACCAACATTGCTAAAAAGGCTTCCTTCATGAAGAGCTGAGTAATAGTCGTTGATCTGGCGAGCTCGCTTAGCTGCAAACATTACTAACTCGTATTTGGAGTCAACGCGGTCCATCAATCTGTCGATTGATGGAGAAACAATTCCTTCGAGCTTTTCAGACATAACAACTTTCCAAAGATTAGGTGGCTTGGCTCAATTCTACGACCTCGTGGGCACATCTTGCCACATCATCATTAATCACCTGAAAGTCGAACTTTGTTGCTTCGGCTATTTCCTGTTTCGCTGTTTCTAGCCGAATTGCCTTGTCCAACTCAGATTCTGTGCCTCTTTTATCAAGTCTGTCCTTTAGGTCATCAAAATGAGGTGGGCTCACAAACACCAACAGTGCCTCTGGCAGGGCTTTTTTGACCTGAAACGCCCCCTGAACATCGATTTCCAGAAGAACGTTTTGACCGCTGGCCAGAGCCTTCTCCACCGGAGACCTAGGGGTCCCGTAGCTGTGCTTACCGTGGACCGTGGCCCACTCCAACATCTGGCCGGCTTCGACTTGTTTAGAGAACTCCTCCTGGCTTAGAAAAAAGTATGAGAGTCCGTGGATCTCACCGCTTCTAGGGGCTCTAGTGGTTGAGGATACCGACAAATGAAAACTCGGATAGTTTTGGACGATGAAGCTCGCGAGAGTACCCTTGCCTACCGCTGAGGGGCCAGCAATTACGACTAGCTTTCCATTTATGGTCATCTTTCCAATCCTTGCTCAAGTTCTCTTTTCGCTGAGGAAATTCGATTTGTAAGCCCAGTTGCAGAATCTCCCGCAACAGATCTGGATACATTGCAAATCAAACCGCTCCTAAATAACTTGTACCGGGTCGATACTGTCGTAAGCGAAGCTCCTTGTTGTCCAAAGCCAGGCATAAGTACAGGTACGTTTACTAATCCATCTGCTACCAGACCGAACGATTCCAAATCAACCGTTGCTCCTAAAACTAGTCCAACCGAACCAAGATCAGTGTCAACAAAAGAAGCTGCAAAGCTAGCAACTGATGCCGCAACACTTTGGGATCCAATCATTGCAGTTTGAATGCTGGCGGCCTCTGGGTTTGAAGTTGCAGAAAGAATAAATACTCCTTTTTGATTGCTCAAAGCTGTGTCTATTGTTTGCCGGAGGGTTTCAAGTCCAAGAAATGGACTCAGAGTTAGTGCGTCGGCTTCGAAGGTAGCTTCTTCAGAAAGCCACGCGCGGGCGTAGCCGGCCATTGTGCTACCGATGTCCCCGCGCTTAGCGTCAGCAATCACCAAAAAACCCATTTCCTTGGCTCTCGACATCACCTCGTTCAAAGCTGCTAATCCGACCGCGCCGTACTGTTCGAAAAAAGCCACTTGTGGCTTAACAATGCCAACTTGCCCTTGGCTTGCCTCGAGGATTTCAAGTGCAAACCTTTTAGCGCCGTTGGCGCTATCCGGTAAGGACCATTGACCGAGCTGTTCGGCACTGGGATCTATACCAACGCACAGCTGACCGAAGGAAGCAAACTGCTCCGATAGCCGGTTCGCGAAGCTAGGCACTTAGGGCCGCCTTGCGATCGGCAGCGTGCTCTTGTAAGGACTTCACATCAAATGGTCCGGCAATCACAGCTTCGAAGGAGCCAATTGCAGAGCTCAGTTGTGCAAGTGTGGTGAAAATTGGCCTATCTGCAGCGGTGGTTGCAGCCCTAATCTCATAACCGTCTTTCCTTGCCGCTGAGCCCGTTGGTGTGTTGACAACTACGTCTATCTCCCCCGCGGTTATTAGTTCAACGATCGTTGGCCCTTCAGTAGGAGATGAACCCTGGCTATGTTTACGAACGGCTTTAGCGCTGATCCCATGTCTTTGAAGTATCTGAGCGGTCCCTGCAGTAGCAAGAATTTCGTATCCAAGCTGACCCAACCTTCGAACCGCAAGCAGCATTTGAGGCTTATCGCGATCTGCCACAGATATGAAGATTCGTCCACGAGTCGGAAGTGCGCTCCCCGCAGCTGCCTGGGACTTTGCGAAAGCCTTAGGAAAGTCAACATCGATTCCCATGACTTCACCAGTAGATCTCATCTCGGGACCAAGAAGTGAGTCAACGAATCTACCGTCGGGAGTGGCAAAACGCTTAAATGGAAGGACAGCCTCTTTGACTGAGATTGGAGCGTTGCTCGGGATGTGCGTCCCGTCAAGTAGGGGAAGATGTCCTTCAGACTTCAGTTGATTAATGCTTCTTCCTACCATCACAAGAGCGGCTGCTTTTGCCAGGGTAATACCCAGCGCCTTTGAAACAAACGGTACTGTTCGCGATGCCCTGGGATTGGCTTCCAGAACATAGAGAACATCAGCCGCAAGAGCAAACTGGACGTTTAGTAGCCCTCTTACTCCGACTCCCCTAGCAATCCTCTCGGTAGCATCTCTAACTCTGGCAATCTGAGAATCGCTTAAGGTGATGGGCGGCAGTGTGCAACTTGAGTCGCCAGAGTGTATTCCAGCCTCCTCAATGTGCTCCATGACCCCGCCGACATACAGTTCGACTCCGTCGTAAAGGGCATCGACATCGATTTCAATTGCATCTTCGAGAAAACGATCAACCAACAGCGGGTGAGCCGGACCAACGATGGCCTGATCTTCAATGCGACCGAAATAATCATCGATACCCTTTTGCTCATAAATGATTTCCATTCCTCGTCCACCCAGGACAAAAGATGGTCGAACAAGCACCGGGAAACCGATTCGGTTGGCGATTACCTTAGCCTCCTGGACAGTAGTGGCGGTTCCGTTTGCCGGAGCCAACAAACCGGCAGAGTCTAGAATCTTCGAAAACGATCCTCTTTCCTCAGCTAAATCAATGGCATCTGGTGAGGTTCCTAGAATCGGGACGCCTTCTTTTGACAGGCCTTGCGCTAACCCAAGGGCTGTTTGACCACCAAGTTGCACCACGACACCAACGATTTCACCAGATGCAGACTCGGCATGAATGACCTCTAAAACATCCTCAAGAGTCAAAGGCTCAAAGTACAGGCGGTCCGACGTGTCATAGTCTGTGGACACAGTTTCAGGATTGCAATTAATCATTATTGTTTCAAACCCTGCATCCGACAAAGCAAAACAAGCATGGACGCAAGAGTAGTCAAACTCCACTCCTTGACCTATGCGGTTAGGTCCCGACCCAAGAATAATTACCTTCTTTCGATCAGACGGTGCAACTTCAGTTTCCTGTTCGTAAGTCGAATAGTGATACGGGGTGAGAGCCGGAAATTCACCAGCGCAAGTGTCGACAGTTTTGAAAACCGGGCGAAGCCCGAGTTGGTGCCTCAAGCTGCGCACGTCCTCCTCGGCTAGTCGTCTCAACGCTGCGATTTGGTGATCACTAAAACCGTGAGTTTTTGCAATCCTAAATGTTGCAAAATCTAGCTCTTGAGCGTCGCGGATTTCAGCCGCAACCTCGTTGATCAGAACAATTTGGTCCAGAAACCAAGGATCTATCTTGGTTGCATCAAATACCTGTTGGACAGTTGCTCCCTTGAAGAGGGCCTGTTGAACGTCTACAAACCTGCCGTCAGTGGGACGACTAATGGACATAAGGAGATCGGCGACAGGGGTGACGTTCTGGTCCCAATGAAACGACGAGCCCCTCTTCTCTAAGGATCGAAGCGCCTTTTGCAACGCCTGTGAGAAGGTTCTGCCTATCGCCATGGCCTCGCCTACAGATTTCATAGTTGTTGTTAATGTCGGGTCCGCTGCCGGAAACTTCTCAAAAGCAAACCGCGGTACCTTCACGACAACGTAATCTAGCGTTGGTTCAAAGCTTGCCGGAGTGACTTTGGTGATGTCATTCGGGATTTCATCAAGTGTGTATCCCACAGCAAGCTTCGCTGCTATTTTTGCTATGGGAAAACCGGTGGCCTTTGATGCCAGAGCCGACGATCTACTAACCCGTGGGTTCATTTCGATAACGATTACTCGACCATCAGCAGGATCCACGGCAAATTGAATGTTGCAGCCACCGGTATCAACCCCAACATCCCGAATTATTTGGATAGATATATCACGGAGGTTTTGATACTCCCGATCTGTAAGTGTTAGGGCAGGCGCAACAGTAATAGAGTCCCCCGTGTGAACGCCGACTGGATCTACGTTCTCGATAGAGCAAACAACAACTGCGTTGTCGTTCTTGTCTCGCATGAGCTCAAGCTCATACTCCTTCCAGCCGAGAATTGACTCCTCAAGTAGGACCTCTGTTGTAGGGCTGGCTTGCAGTCCCGCTCCTGCTATCCGAATTAAATCGGCTTCGTTGTATGCAATGCCAGAACCTAGGCCACCCATTGTGAAGGAAGGTCGAACAACTAGTGGATAACCAAGCTGCTTTGCTCCGACGAGAATCTCGTCAATGTCTCTTGCTATAACCGATTTAGCAACGTCGGCGCCAGCGTCCAACACAAGCTGCTTGAAGGATTGACGATCCTCGCCAGCTTTAATCGCAGCTATATTCGCGCCTATCAATTCAACGTTGTACTTCTCCAGGATGCCCAGCTCATGAAGTTCCATCGCGGCGTTGAGCGCGGTTTGTCCACCCAGAGTTGGGAGAATTGCGTCGGGCCTTTCCTTGGCAATGATGGCCTCGATTACTTGAGCTGTAATTGGCTCGACATAGGTAGCGTCAGCAAAGTCGGGGTCCGTCATGATTGTGGCGGGATTGGAGTTCACCAGGATTACCCGAATACCCTCGGCTCTTAGCACCCGGCATGCCTGAGTTCCAGAGTAATCAAATTCGCAGGCTTGCCCAATCACAATCGGGCCAGATCCAATGACCAGAACGCTCTTTAGATCCTCTCTTAGCGGCATTAACTTCTGCTCCCACGGCTGGTAATCATTTTTGCAAAGCGGTCGAATAAATAGTTCGAATCGTGGGGACCAGCTGCGGCTTCAGGGTGGTACTGCACCGAGAACGCCGGTAGATCCAAACACTCAAGTCCTTCGACGCAGTTGTCGTTGAGGTTAATGTGGGAGACGCGAACCTTGCCAAAGCCTCCGGGCGACTGCACTAGTTCACCGGACTCGCCGCCAGGCACTCGCACTGCAAAGCCATGATTGTGAGCAGTCACCTCTATCCGCCCTGTCTTCCTATCTAGAATCGGCTGATTGATGCCCCGATGACCGAATGCAAGCTTGTATGTTTCAAACCCAAGAGCTCTACCCAGAAGCTGGTTTCCAAAGCAGATTCCAAAGAATGGAATCCTCCGCTTGAGGATCTCTCGCAGCACGGTGACTTGTTCTTTAGATGCACTCGGATCGCCAGGCCCGTTGGAGAAAAAGACGGCATCCGGCTTTGCAGCTAGGACCGCATCAATTCTTGCGGTAGCAGGCAAAACTGTTACAACGAGGCCACGGTTAATCATGTGGTCGATGGTGGAACGTTTTATTCCAAGGTCAACTACTGTGACCCGACCTATGTATTGACCCATGTGAGGAACTTCATAGGCGTCTGGAGTTGTCACAACTGAGCTAAGTGATAGGCCTGCCATCTCTGGGGCCTCCCTAACAATTTCCAGAAGTCTTTCCGGAGACTGCTGCGCTCTGGGCCCAGAGAAGATGCCTGCTCGCATTGCCCCGAGCGATCTGATATGCCTGGTGAGAGCTCTTGTGTCGATACCGCTTATACCGACTACAAAGTTCTCCCTAAGTTCCTCTTCAAGCGAGCTTTCGGAGCGATGATTTGAGACGATCCTCGAGGGTTCGCGCACGACATAACCTGATACCCAGATTCGGTTGGACTCCTGGTCCCTTGTGTTCAACCCTGTTATTCCAATGTGTGGCGCGGTCTGCACCACAATCTGGCCCGCGTATGATGGGTCGGTCAATGTCTCCTGGTACCCAGTCATGCCAGTCGCAAACACAACTTCACCCAAGGTTTGGCCTTCAGCTCCAAAGGCAAGTCCTTCAAAAACCTTGCCGTCCTCAAGGACAAGTCTCGCTATCGTCAAGACCTAAACACCTGCCAACGTTTTCAGTGCGTAAACGAAAGCGTCTCGCCCGCTCGAACTAATAAACCTGAAATGCGTTTCAACCTCTGCCGTGCCTAGCTTCCAGCGAATCGAAGTAAGGCCATCTTGTTCTACCACCCGATCAATAACGGCTGTTGTCTTGCCCAGGTGGAGCAGGCTCTGAGTCGGAATAAGAAAACTCGACTCGCCTGTTCTGGATACTGAAACTCCTTCATCGGAAACACCAACTAAGGCAAAACCTCGGTGTGCTAGACCATGGGCGATAACTCTTTCTAATGGCCTATCAGCAAATGTAGTAGCAACGTACATGGCCTTCTGCCCTAAGACAGTATTAACTAGTGGTTGCGGAATAGGTAGCTCACTGCTTTGATTCCGGCTCTTTGCGATCCAGTTGAAAATCGCCGAAGCGATAAGAATTAACAGAACTAACAGACCAATGAGTCCGATGTCACTTGTCTGCATTAGTTTGCGGCCCTTTCAACTATCTTCCGATTCCTGTAACTAAATTCTCCGTTATAAACAGTGTGGACTACCGCACCTTTGAATTTCAGCCCCTGGTAGGGATTATTTTCACTCATGCTTTGGGTCTTTGCGGTCTGGTTCCATTCCATGGCTTCGTCAACAAAAGCCAAATTTGCTTTACTCCCTAGATTTAGATACTGCCCCTGGTCAACAAGTCCGCCAATTCGTGCCGGACCAAAAGAGAGCACTTGAGCCAGTCTCGAGAACGTAGAGACGCCCGAGTCAACAAGTACCTGCTGCGCAACGGAGTAGGCAGATTCCAGACCCACCATTCCGAAAGCTGCGCTAGCCCAATCGGAATCCTTGGACTCCTTCGGGTGTGGAGCGTGGTCCGTAGCTATGGCATCGATGGTTCCATCTATCAGTCCCTGCCGAACGGCTTCAACATCGATTTGCGTTCTCAGTGGTGGATTCACCTTAAACACCGGATCGTAGCTTTCTGCTAGAGCTTCGGTTAACAACAGGTGATGCGGTGTGACTTCAGCAGTTACTTGGATACCACGAAGCTTTGCTTGCCGAATGAGTTCAACAGACCCTGCCGTAGACACGTGACAGATGTGAAGCCGTGACTGTGTTAGTTCGGTGAGCATCAGGTCTCTGGCAATAATTGCCTCCTCGGCAACCGCAGGCCAACCGGCAAGGCCGAGTTTTGTAGAAAGAGAGCCTTCATTCATCTGCGCGTTCGCAGTTAGCCTAGGGTCCTGGGCATGCTGTGCAATAACTCCCCCGAATGCCTTTACATATTCAAGAGCTCGCCGCATAAGAGCAGGGTCATGAACGCAGTATCCATCGTCACTAAAAATCCGAACCGCTGCTTTGGAATTGGCCATCGCCCCAAGCTCAGCAAGCTGTTCTCCCCTTAGTCCAACTGTGACGGCACCGATTGGTTGAACAAATACCAGGCTGGCTTCCTGCCCAAGCCTTGCCACCTGTTCAACGACACCGGCAGTGTCCGCAACGGGGAAGGTGTTTGCCATGGCGTGAACTGCAGTAAATCCACCAGCAGCGGCGGCTCGCGATCCGGAAGCCACCGTCTCGCTTTGTTCAAAACCTGGCTCTCTAAGGTGTGTATGTAAATCAACGAAACCCGGAAGCACCCTTAGACCGGAGCAATCAACACGGTCATGATCAATGCCAGCAGATGCGCCGCGTGATATAAAACCGTTCTCAATCACCACTTCAACCGCGTTGCCTTCAAGGTCTTTTGTCCCGGTGAATATTAAGTTGCTAGTCATTGGATTTCTCTCCCGAAAGAAGTGAGTAGAGAACAGCCATACGCACGGATACGCCGTTGCGGACTTGCTGCTGGACTCGCGAGTTGGAACTGTCCGCGCTTGCAGCATCGATTTCTAACCCACGATTCATGGGGCCAGGATGAAGCACAATGGTCCGAGAACTCAACTTGGCAAGTCTAGATTTGTTGAGCCCCCATACCCGCGAGTATTCTCGCTCGGTTGGAAAATATGAGGCGTCCATTCTTTCCTGTTGGACTCTCAGCATCATCACAACATCGGGCGCAAAATTCGTAATAGCTTCGTCGAATGAGTAGTGAACTCGGTCTACACCAACCAAGGAAACGGGCGTCAAGGTTGCAGGACCGGCGACGTGAGCCTCAGCGCCCAGCGTGTCAAGAAGAATCAGATTCGATCTAGCAACGCGAGAGTGGGAAATATCCCCAACTATAAGGACTTTTAAGCCCGTGAGATCCCGACCTCTGTTGTCTGGCCAAAACGACTGACGGATGGTCATCGCATCAAGAAGTGCCTGACTCGGATGCTCATGAGAGCCATCCCCAGCATTGATTACTGCAGAATCAACCCAGTCGGTGTGAGCCAAACGATGTGCCGAACCGCTTGATGAATGCCTTAGAACGATAGCGTCGGCCCCCATCGCTTCTAGTGTTT